>JBIIWQ010000168.1:0-5191 GCA_044338805.1 Crocinitomicaceae bacterium | reverse complement strand
TTGTACAATCTTCCTTTTCATCAAGATAATAAAGGTATTTACAAGCTTTTCTAAAGTTCACACCCATATTATTTTTGACTGTAATAATTTGCCATGCTGTTAAGTAAGCATCAACTTCATCAGTTATTTCAGTAATACCAAATGATGCAATTATGTTTGAAAGTTTTGCGAATTCTTCTAAACCTTGAAACGATGGTAAAATGTTTGTTACAATCCAACCCTTGATTGCGTTGCCTGTTCCTGTTTGTAGATTAATTTGTGGAAATGCATTTTCAAAAGTTGTTCTATAATTTTTTAAAGCAAATCGTGAAAAATCAACTTCATTTTCGATTCTATGAAATAGAGCACCGCAAGAAAATAAATTAGAAATGTTATTTAATAGTTTTCCATTTACACCAAAACTTGCTTTCATCGCAGCCGAGTTATAATCGAAATCAACTCTTGCAGGTATCGTTTGAATTAAAACGGTAGGAACTATGTCTAGGGACGTTTTTGCAAATGCAGGACGCCCAGGAATTGTCTGAACAACAGCCTTTGGCTCAGTCTGATTATTTATAACAAAAACATCAAAGTAATCTGTAATTGTGTTCTGTGTATCATCAGCAATTAATGTAACTCCGTTTGTCAAAGAAAGCGAAAGAACTGGACGATTTCCAGCGTCCTTATTAAAATAATGCTTATCATCTAATTCTATTCTATTGGTTTTCAGTGAATCAAAACCAATAGCAAAAGAGCTTTTTCCAAAACCATTAGGAGCAACCAAAATATTGGGTCTGTTCGGTACTAAATCAAGTTTGAAAAGTCTGTTACCAATCCCTTTAATGTTAGTGATTTCAATTGTGCTTATGTTCATTCTGCTACTTCCGTTTTGGTTTCAAAAGTTTCGTTGAACATAGCTTTCATTAGTGTTTTTCCATGCTTGTCAAGCGTTTCGATTTCTTGGCTTAGTTTTAAGCACTTGTTCATAAGCAGTTCCACTTTTTCAATTATTATTTTTTGTTCCTCTCTTGGCGGAAGTGCAAAAACGAAATTTCTCAAATAAGTTTGGCTAATGTTAGGTTGCGACATTCCCCAAGAATCAGAAATCATTTTTGCTCGTTGTGCCATTAAGAAATAGAACAGATATTTTGTTTCTATGAATTCATTATAAAAGAAACCACAAATTGCTTGGTTCGTACTTGCGTCCCTATTTAAAATTGAAAGTTTTCCTGCTGTTGCTCCATACATTGCTATTAGCAATGTTCCTTTTGGAAACAACGTTGCAGAAGATTCTTTCAAACCAATTTCAGATATTTTCTCCTCCGATTCTGCGTCCAAATAGGTGTCGGTTAATTCGCCTGATTTGTACCAAGTAATGTCACCAAACCAATAGTTTGCATTTGCTCTTAATGGTGTGCCGCCAGAAGTTGTTGAATACAATTCACCAAGTCTGCACCAAACCCAATTTTCGGGAATTTCGTGTGGAATTTCATCTTTCGCTATTGGGTCAAGTTCTTTTTCTTTTTTGATTATCTTTTCCTTGATTTTTTTCTCTTTGTCTTTTTTAATGAGTTTGTATAAATCTTTGGCAGATTCCTGTTCGTGATTATTCTCCCGCCAATTGATTGTCAATTTTCCTTGTATTGCTTCTTTAAGAATTGCCGTTTTTAAAAGCTTTACAGAATCTTGGTTTTTAAGCAAACCGATGTTTTGTGAAACGATATTTTCTAAAGTTGGATTTGGTTCTACAAATACTTCATTAACAATTTCTGTAATTAAAGATTCTGCATTGGAATTAGCGTTGTCATAGATATCATAGAGTTTGTCTGAACTTTCATATTCAACTATTGTTTCATTGGGGTTCTTAATATCTAAATCAAAGTTTTTTAGGTCTTTAGAATTCACTTTCCATGCTAACTCGTTTTCAGTTCTATTGTTCCACCATTCAATGATTGGCTTGAATTCATCAAATTGAATGGGTTTTGTTTTAGAGTAACTTTTTTGTCCTTCAGGCAATTTATGCTCGTAGTACCAAATTTCTTTGGTTGGCGAACCTTTTTCAAAAAACAGAAGGTTTGTACTTACCAATGCAGGGAAAAATGTGCTTTGTGGAAGGCGGATAATTGTATGCAAATTACAGTCTGTTAGCAATTTTTCTCTAATTCTAGATTTTATTCCATCGCCTGTAATTGAACCATCAGGCAATACAATTGCACATCTTCCTGAGGGTTTTAAAAGTTGTAACATGAGAATTACAAACAAGTCTGCCGATTCTTTGCATCTGTATGTTGAAGGAAAGTTTGTTTCTACTCCGTCCGCAATACTTGCCCCAAATGGTGGATTTGCAAGGATTACATCAACTTGGTCTTTCTTGCCAATACTGTTATACTCCTTTTTTAAACTGTCTATGTAATGATAATCAGGAATATCAATTTCGTGAAGAATCAAATTGGTCAAACCTAATACATAAGCAACAGGTTTTAATTCCCAACCAATAATTGAATTTTGCAAAAGGGCTTCGTCATCAACTGTTTTTACATAAGTATCTCTTACATGGTCAATGGCAGCAGTTAAAAAGCCACCAGTCCCTGCAGAAGGGTCTAAAACCTTTTCACCCAATTTTGGGTCGGTCATCATGGTCATTAATTGAGTTACAGCCCTTGGCGTATAGTATTCGCCTTTGTTGCCTGCATCTCTTAACTCCTGTAAAATACTTTCGTAAATGTTTCCAAAAACGTGTTTGTCTTCAGATTTTGTAAAGTCAATTTCATTGAGTTTGTTAATTACCTTTCGCATTTCATAACCACTTTTCATGTAGTTATTTGTACCATCAAAAACTTCCTTAACAATCATAGCACGTTTAGGATTTGTTGAGCTCGTGATCTCTCTTAAGGATAGAAAAAGTCCTTTGTTTACAAGTTCATTACTATCAATAAAATTTATCAGTTCATCACCAGTAATTCCTTCAGGATTAGTTGCCCAGTTTCTCCATTGGAATTTTTCAGGAATTACCGAAACATAGTTGTCTTTTATAACTTCTAATACTTGGTCTGTGTCGTCCATGATTTTAAGAAACAACATCCAACCCAATTGCTCTAATCGTTGTGCATCGCCAGAGATTCCTCTGTCTTGCCTCATTATATTTCTTATGTTGCTTATTACTGCACCTACATTTGCCATTTCTTATGCTGCTTTATAAAGTTCGTTTTCCAATTCTTTTAATGCCTGTATGTAATTGTCTTTACCGCCAAAGGCATTGATTATTTCAAGTGGCGAACCGAGTTTGTTTAGAGGAGCAAGTTTCAATACATCTAAACTTTCAATAGTCAATAAATCATCATCTGCATATTTGTCAAGTAAACTTTTGATTACAGATTGTGCTTTCTCTCCGTATTTGGTAAAGTAGTTCCTTTTCTTCACGTTGTTTGCTCTTTCTTTTCTTGTTAATGGTTTTGATTCATAAGCAACATGACAAATCAAATCAAAAGGGTCAAAGTCTTTTCCGATTTCTTCTTTCAATGCTTCAAAGAAAATCCCTTGTTGTTCCAATGCTTCAACGATTGCTTTTTTCTTATCAGCGTTTTTCCATGAATTCAAAAAGGTTTCAAGTGTTGCGTATTTTTCAATTACATTTTTCTTGGTGTAATCTTTCAGACTTTCGGTTATTATTCGTCCGTCAGCACCTAAATATTGTACTCGTTCATTTACAATTTTAACTTCAACTCCGTTAACTCTTATTTTTTCTCTTGGGTTAGGCTCTGCTACAATGAAACCTCCACCTGTCACAATTGGATATTGAGGTGTTGGAAAAACGACATCACCACCATCAACCACATCAACAATTGGTTCGTCTGTTATTTCATCGTCTGTTCCTGAAATATCATCATCTTCCGTAACATCTTTAATCATTACAGGGTCGCCGTCAAAATTAGCGTCTGCAAAAAGTTTGGTTACATTTCTAAAATCCATAATGGTAAAATACGTTTTACCGTATTCTTCATTAATTCTTGTTCCTCTACCAATAATTTGTTTGAACTCTGTTGCAGAACCGATATTACTATCTAATACAATGAGTTTGCAAGTTTGAGCATCAACCCCAGTAGTCATTAATTTAGAAGTTGTCGCAATAACTGGATAGCGTTCACTTGGATTTATAAAACTGTCCAACTCTCTTTTACCTTCTTCATTGTCGCCTGTAATTTGCATTACATACTTATTGTTTTGAGCAACCAAGTCTGCATTGGTGTTAGCCAATGCGGTTCTCATGCCTTCAGCATGTTCAATGTCAATGCAAAAAACAATTGTTTTAGCAAAGCGGTCATTCCCTTTTAGAAATTCAGTTATTTTTCTTGCAACTAATTCTCTTCGTTCATCAACAACAATATTTTTATCAAAGTCGGTTCTGTTGTATATTCTATCTTCAACGGGATTTCCGTTTTTATCTAAAAAGCCTTTCGTTGGTCGCCAACCTTCGGCATCAATGTCAAGTGTTACTTTGATTACTTTGTAAGGAGCAAGAAAACCATCGTCAATTCCTTGTCTAAGCGAATAGGTGTAAACTGGTTCACCGAAATAATGAATGTTTGAAGTTTCGGTTGTTTCCTTTGGTGTGGCTGTCATGCCCAAATGTGTTGCGGTTTTGAAATAATCTAAAATTTCACGCCACTTGCTATCTTCTTTTGCACTTCCTCTGTGGCACTCATCAACTACAATTAAATCAAAAAATTCTGGACTGAATTGTTTGTATGCATCATCTGATTTGCTGTCTGACAAGCCTTGATACAAGGCTAAATAGACATTGTAAGCTGTATCAATTTGCTTATTTTTAATGATCGTCATTGCATCCTTGAAATGCCTGAAATCACCTCTTGCTGTTTGGTCAATGAGTGAAGTTCTGTCTGCTAAAAACAGGATTCGTTTTTTTGCTCCGCTTTTCCAAAGTCTGTAAATAATTTGAAATGCGGTATAGGTTTTTCCTGTTCCTGTTGCCATTACCAAAAGAATTCTGTCTTGCTTTTTCGCAACAGCTTCAATGGTTCTGTTAATGGCAATTTGTTGGTAATACCGTGGGGAACGACCAGAGCCGTCTAAAAAATAGTCGGTTGAAACAACACTTTCAACTTCTTTGTCTCCTATGCCTTTGTATTTTTTGTATTTCTCCCAAAGTTGATCAGGACTTGGGAATTCGTCATTTGAAATTTCTGTTTCAATG
>JBIIWQ010000169.1:0-5191 GCA_044338805.1 Crocinitomicaceae bacterium | reverse complement strand
TTTTAATTTTATTTTTAAAATTGGACGTGATATTTATCATTTTTTGGGATAACCTAAATCAAAATTATTTCTTGTTAAGTGAAATACATTTGCTACTGATCTAAATGTCTAACTTAAAAATTTGTAAATGAAAACGAAATTACTAATCGTGTTCGTTGGTTTTGTATCTATAACTTATAGTCAAAGTACAACTTGTGCGAATGCCGCTTCAGGTGGTGCATTAGCAAATGGTGGATGTTTAAACAATCAGACTTTAATAGGTTCAGCAAATGAGACTTGCACAGGACCAGCAGGACCAGCCGTTTTTATAAAATTTGTCGCTGGTTCATGTCCCCAATTCCAAATTAATCCTGATTTCAATTTAGCACCAAATGGAACAGATTTTGGATATAAAATATATAGTTCTACCTGCGTGGCAAAAATCTCTGAATGCATTGGAAATATTGTAAATCAGCAAGATTTTACGGTTTCTGGAATAAATTCAATTGGATCTTTTCAAACAACTGTTGGGTCAACCTATATTTTAGAACTTTATGGAGCAACTGTTGCCGGTGCAACCTTAGATATCTGTTACAATGCAAACGTGCCAGAAGCCGCTTCGAATGAATGCACTGGAGCCTTAAATTTAGGACCTTCTCCTACATCATTTTTTAATGGAGGAGATTGCGCATTTAATGGAACTCTTGATGACACTCCTTCAAATCCATCCTTGGATGGTCCTGCAAATCAGTATTGTGCGGGCACATTAGAAAGCACTCAATGGGTAAATTGGTCACCAACAGCTGGATCTGCGTCTTTTACAATAAATGGATCTGGAATCAATTGCACAGGTGGCGATTGTACCTATCAATTCGGTATTTTTTCTGGAGCTTGTGGAGCTCTTGTTAATGAAGGATGTGTTTCTAACGGATCATCTTGTTTACCAGGGCCAGACCCTTCAATATCAGCTTCAACGGTGGGAGGAAATGTATTAACATGGAGTGGAATTGGAGCAACTGGTTTTATTGCTACAATCTCCCCACCTTCGGGAACATTTACGGGTTTAGAAAAATTCTATTTGGCAATGGATGGAAACGCAGATGCTCAATGTTATTATACGCTTACTGGATCAAATCTTCAAGCACTTCCTATTGAATTAATATCATTTATAACAAAAAAATATAATAATGCCAACATGCTTCTTTGGGAAGTCGCTTCGGAAAAAAACAATGATTATTTCACACTAGAAAAAAGCAGCGATGGTGATAATTGGCAAGTAATAGAAACGATTCAAGGAGCTGGTACATCACAAGAACAAAAGAAATATAATACTCTTGATTTTGATGTTCTTCCAATTATCAATTATTACCGTTTAAAACAAACTGATTATGATGGGAAATTTCAATATTCGGAAATTATTTCAGCTGATAACAGAAATGTAAATAGACAAATCATTGCTATTCATAATTTCTTAGGAGAAAATGTCACTCTAGAATATAGTGGAATTAAAATTATTCAATATAGTGATGGCACAATAGAAAAACGTTATTAAAATAGTTTCAAACAAAAGGTAGCAGAAAAAAGTAAATTAGTTCCAGGAAATCGCACTTTTTACTGCTTATTTTTCAGAAAAATCACCACTCGTCCTCTGTTCCGTCTTCTTTGTTCGACTGATCTAGGAGTTTTTTCCAATTATTACTTCCGTCATCACTGTCGTTCAGAATGTCTAGATATTCGTCTTTTGTGATTGTATATTGCTCAATTTCTTCGCCCGTATAGGCTTCAATTGCTTCTAATAATTCTTTTTCTGCTTCACTGCAAAACGATAATGCTTGCCCTCTTTTATTTCCGCGGCCAGTTCTACCGCAGCGGTGAACATAGTTTTCCGCATCATCAGGTAAATCGTAATTAATCACATAATCCATTGTTGGGATATCAATTCCACGCGCTGCAACATCGGTTGTAATTAATACATTGTTGGCATCAGAACGGAAACGATCTAAGATTGCAAAACGGTCTTTTTGTTCAATTCCACCATGTAAAATTTCGGCCTTAACGCCAACTCTTTCCATCGCGGCATGAACTCTTTCAACACGCACTTTCGTTCGAGCAAAAACAATAAATTTCTTGTCTTCGTATTCTTTCAAGATATTTTCTAAAAAGAAACGCTTATCGTCCATATCTACAAAAGCAACTGCATGATCAATATTTTTAGCAACAGGATTTTTGGGTGATACTTGAATACGAATCGCATTGCTTACCACTTCATAAGCAAGAGATTTAATTTTCTTCGAAATTGTTGCAGAAAAGAACAGCGTTTGACGCTTTTTAGGAATGTGCTTTAATACATCTTGAATATCTTTCATGAATCCTAAATCAAGCATTAAATCAGCTTCATCTAATACTAAAAACTCGAGTTTCGAAATATCCAAATGTCCTTGCGAGATCAAATCAAACATTCTTCCGGGTGTTGTAACAATGACATCTAATCCGTTATTCAACGTTCTAATTTGTTGCTCTTGTTCCACTCCACCGTATAGACCGAACGTTTTAACTGTTGTTCTTTTTCCTATTTCATTAAAAACTCCTGAAATCTGTTTTGCAAGTTCACGCGTTGGAACCATCACAATGCAGCGAACACCTTTATAACCTTTACGGTTTCTATTTTCTAATTTATCGATGATTGGAATTGCAAATGCTGCAGTTTTGCCTGTCCCTGTTTGAGCCACAGCCATTACATCTTCACCTTCCAGAATGTGTTTAATCGATTTGAATTGAATATCTGTAGGCTTATTAAAGCCCATAACTTCCAATTGCTGTTTGATCAAAGGAGAAATATGGTAATCGCTGAATTTCATTTGTTGTGTGTTTTTTTATTAAACAATTGATGTTTTTTTCTTTAACCACATAGGCACATTGGCACATTGGTGGAATGACAATTTGTTATTCAATTTGAAACACATAGCGATGCACTGAGTTTATCGAAGTGAAACATAGGTCACATAGGTATGTCAATTCGCAATTCACTTTAGGCATCTTCTTTAAAAAAGTTAGGGCGGAATTAATCCGCCCTTAACCAAAATCATGTCGGATAAAATCCGTGTTTTTTTTATGCTTCTTCTTCGCTAGGAACTAAGATACGTCCACAATGCTCACAAACCAACACTTTCTTTTTTGCTTGAATATCTAATTGACGTTGTGGTGGTATTTTATTAAAACATCCTCCACAAGCATCTCTATCAACAGGAACAACAGACAAACCATTTTTTGCGTTTTCTCTCAATCGATTATATGCAAAAACTAAACGATCATCAATTTTCTTTTTAGCGTCCTCTGATTTTTTCAATAATGTTTCTTCGTCCTTACGTGTTTCACCAACGATCTCTTCTAATTCAGCTTTTTTCGTTTTCAAATCACCTTTACGGAATTCTAAACGTTCCTTCGCTTCTTCGAACATTTCCTTTTTGCTAGCACTTTTAAACTTCGCTTCTTTGCTCTTCTTTTCGTGCAATTTAATCTCCAACTCTTGGAATTCGATTTCTTTTGCAAGCGATTCAAATTCACGGTTGTTACGAACGTTATTTTGTTGCTCTTTGTATTTTGCAATCGCAGTTTCTGAATCTTTGGTCGCATTTTTACGATCAACGATCTCAGTGTCTACTTCTTTAATCTCTTCTTGAATTTTAGCAATTCTAGTTTCTAAGCCTTCCAACTCATCCTCTAAATCTTGCACTTCCAATGGTAATTCACCACGGATAGTTCTGATTCTATCTATCTCAGAATCAATTTTTTGTAATTCATATAGAGCGTCCAATTTGTCCGCTACTGATACCTCTTTTTTAGTCGCAGTTACTGCCATGTGCTAAAAATAATTAATAGGATTCGTATTTATTACCGTCTTATGAACGGCAAAGGTAGTAAATTTTTTCTTCAATATATCAGCAATTAAATCAGAAGTATATTGTTCACTTTCATAATGGCCAATATCTGCGATTAAAATTTGATTTTCAGCATCAAAAAACTCATGATATTTAAAATCTCCCGTGATATAAATGTCTGCTTTTAAACGTTTTGCTTGATTTAGAAGAAAACTTCCAGATCCACCACAAAAAGCAACTTTTTTTATTTTTTTATTTAACAAAGCCGTATGACGGATACTTCCACAATGGAAAATATTTCTTAGCTGTGTTAAAAATTCAATTTCATCCATTTCAGATTCCAATTCGCCAATCATACCGCTTCCTTCTGATTGATTTTCATTCGCCAAAAGAATAATATCATGAGCAACTTCTTCATAAGGATGAGATTTCTTCATCACATTTACAACCTTTTGCAACAAATGAGCACTTACCAAATATTCAGCCTTGACTTCTAGGGATTCACTTAATGAATTTAACTCCCCTGAAAATGGTTTTGCGCCATTTACCGGTTTAAATGTTCCAGTTCCAACAGTATTGAAATGACATTCTTCATAATTCCCAATTTTTCCTGCACCAGCTTCAAAAAGAGCATTATTTAACGTAGAAAGGTATTCTTGAGGAATAAAAACGCTCAATTTATATAAAACTCCATTTTTCGGAGCTAACACCTTTAAGTTTTTCAAACCAAGTCGCTGTCCAATTTCAAAATTTACTCCTTTTGAATAATTATCCAAATTCGTATGAATAGCATACAATGCAATGTCATTCTTAATGCACTTTAAAATAGTTCTTTCGATATAATTCGCCCCCGTTAAAGATTTTAAACCTTTAAAAATAACTGGGTGATGCGCTATTATTAGATTTACTCCTTTTTGAATTGCTTCTTCAACAACCTCTTCTGTGCAGTCCAAACAAATGATAGACGAAGAAATTAGCATGCTCTTATCACCAACCAAAAGCCCGCAATTATCATACGACTCTTGGCTCGATTTCGGCGCTAATTGTTCAAGATATTGAATAACATCATTTACTTTCATAACTTACAAATTTCTTGTTAATCCAAATGTAACCCCATAAGCTCTGCCTTTATGGACGAAACCATCTAATTTCTGATAACTTGAAGTCAATTGAATTCTTGCTTCTGGTGAAACCATTAACGACCAATTGTTTTGGAAATTTATAATTAACCCAAGATTAAAAACGGAACTCAACACAAATGAATTATACCCATTTTTTGTTTTTAACGTTTCTTCAACTTTCGCATTCGTGCTGGTTGTCCATTGTTGTTCTTG
>JBIIWQ010000013.1:0-16818 GCA_044338805.1 Crocinitomicaceae bacterium | reverse complement strand
AGAAACGACGGAAGTTTTCTTTTTCGCTTCCCCCATGATTGCTAATCCCTCAAAGGTGTCGAGCATGTCTTGCGCATATTCGGCTAATTCCTTTTCGTATTTTTGAACAGCATCCATGTCTAATTCTGATAAAAATTCGAATGCTTTTCCTAGACAGATTCCACCAGCAATATGTGGTGTGCCTGCTTCAAATTTGAAAGGAAGTTCATTATAAGTTGTATGTTCGAATGTAACTCTTGAAATCATATCACCGCCACCTTGATATGGAGGCATCTTATCCAATAATGCTTCTTTTCCGTATAGCACCCCAATTCCTGTAGGTCCAAAAACTTTGTGTCCAGAAAAGACGAAAAAATCGCAATTTAGGTCAACAACATCAATAGGCATATGCTGAATACTTTGTGCACCATCAACTAATATCTTAGCACCAACAGCATGGGCTTTTACCGCTAATTCCTTGACAGGATTAATTGTTCCAAGTGTATTTGAAATATGAGTAACGGCCACTAATTTTGTTTTGGAATTCAATAATTTATCAAATTCTTCAATGATAAGTTCTCCTTTTTTATTGATTGGAGCAACGCGTAAAGTAAGATTTTTTCGCTGACACAACATTTGCCAAGGAACAATATTGGAGTGATGTTCCATTGCGGTAATCAAAATTTCATCTCCTTCAGATAATAATTCACCGAATGAAAATGCAACAAGGTTGATTCCGTCTGTTGTTCCTTTCGTGAAAATTATTTCTTCCGATTTTTTAGCATGAATGTAATTCTGAATGGTTACGCGTGCTTTTTCATATTCCGTTGTAGCTTGTTGACTCATGAAATGCACACCACGGTGGATGTTCGCATTATCTTTTGAATAATACATGTTGATCGCATCAAGAACCACTTGCGGCTTTTGAGAAGTTGCTCCATTATCAAAATAGATAAGATTTTTGTTGTAAATCAACTGTCGAAGCGCAGGGAATTCTTGTCGAATTTCTCTAACTATAAATGGTTTTTTTGTTCCTTCTGTCATAACTAGGTACAAAGATACAAAAAGCGTTATTTTGAATTGTTCTAAAGAAGATATTTTTTTAGCGTTATCATATTTTACAGGAACAACATTAAGAAATTGTATTACAGTGTTTTATGTGTTTTTTAGTAGTAAAAGAAACATCTTTTTTAGAAAATAATTTAATCTTTACTAAAAAGCATTAAAAACTCTTGATTTCCGTCACCTCCAAGAATTGGAGAATCGATTAGTTTTTGAAAAATTAAATTGTTCACTTTTCCAGCTTCTTTAATGTCTTCTAGCATTTCTGGGAATAGGCTTTTATTTTTCACAATTCCCCCTTTTCCAATATTTGCTTTTCCAACTTCGAATTGAGGCTTAACTAAGGCAATAACATAGCCACTTGGCTTTAAAAAGGAATGGATGAACGGAAATATTTTTCCTAGAGAAATAAAGGAAACATCAACTACGCATCCGTCAATTGGTTCTTTAATAATATTTGATGTCAATTCTCTTACATGCGTTTTTTCAAGATTAACAACACGTTCATCATCATTCAAACGAGGATGTAATTGATTCTTTCCAACGTCAACTGAGTATACACGGGTCGCACCATGTTGCAATAATACTTCGGTAAATCCTCCAGTTGATGCTCCAATATCCATAAAAACACCATCTTGAATAGTTGGCTTCCAGTTTTCAATAGCATCCAATAATTTTAGAGCACCACGTGAAACCCATGGAATCTCTTCTTCAATCATCTCAATAACGCAATCAATAGGGAATTTTTTACCTGTTTTCGTTACTAATTTTCCGTCTACTTTAACGCCAACTTCACGAATTATCTTCTCCGCTCGCACTCTAGTGGTAACCAATTTGCGTTGTAAAATAATCTTGTCCAATCGTTCTTCCATGGTGCAAAGATAAGATTTGGGATTGTGAATTCCGAATTCTAACTATCTTTGTCTTTTAATTCAATAGTTTGAAAACAATATATATTACAAGACGAGAGACCTTCAATGCAGCTCACAAATTGTGGAGAGAGGATTGGTCAGAAGAGAAAAACTGGGAAGTTTTTGGTAAATGCAGTAATAAAAACTGGCATGGTCATAACTTTTCTATTTTTGTTACTGTAAAGGGTGTTCCAAATGAAAATACTGGATTTGTCATCAATTTGAAAGAATTAAGTCAAATTTTAAAGGATGAAGTTGTTGAAGCATTGGATCATAAAAATCTAAATTTAGACGTTCCTTTTTTAGCAGGAATGCTTGCTTCAACGGAAAATATGGCCATTCAAATTTGGGCAAGAATTAAAGATCCAATTGCACAAGCAGGAGGTGAATTAGTAAAAATTAAACTGGTTGAAACAGAAAATAATTATGTTGAATATTTTGGAGGTAAAGAACCTTTTTAAGATCTAATTGTTTTCTAATAAATATACAACATGTACGACGATAAAATAACAAACGATTTAGCGAAACATTACAAAGAAGTACTTTCACAAATTGGTGAAGATACAGAACGCGAAGGATTATTGAGAACGCCTGAACGTATGGCGAAAGCAATGCAATACTTAACGCATGGTTATGACATCAATCCAGATGATTTAATGAAACAAGCGATATTTCACGAAGAATATTCTGAAATGGTCATCGTAAAAGACATTGAGGTTTATTCTATGTGCGAACACCATATGTTGCCATTTTTCGGAAAAGCACATGTTGCTTACATTCCTGATGGGAAAATCGTTGGTTTAAGCAAAGTACCTAGAGTAGTTGATGCTTATTCACGTCGATTGCAAGTACAAGAAAGACTAACGATTGAAATTAGAGATTGTATTCAACGAACATTAAACCCAAAAGGTGTAGCTGTCGTAATTGAATGTTCTCACATGTGTATGCAAATGCGAGGTGTTCAAAAACAAAATTCTGTTACAACAACAAGTGCATTTACAGGATTATTTATGAATAATGATGCAACAAGAAAAGAATTTATTAATTTAGTTCAAGCAAAATTACATTAACGATGAATGAGATAATTGATCAACATGACGGTTATACGAAAGAGATAACCAAAGAATTTTTTAGAGATGTATACGGCTATATGTTTGCCGCATTAGGAATCTCAGGTATCATTGCCTACATGGTAGGGACAGGAGTACAAGTTGTTTTCGAAGATGGTAGGTCAATGCCGATTTTCTTCGTGAAATATTTTCTAACAGCAACTGGTGGAATTTCTCCTCTATTTTATGTAGTAATGTTCGCACCTCTAGGTTTAGGATTACTAATTCAAATGGCCTATAGACGCTTGTCATTATCAGTTTTAATGGTGCTTTTTATTGCTTATTCTGCTTTAATGGGTTTAAGTTTAAGCACTGTTTTCATTGTTTATTCAATTCCATCTATCATATCAACGTTCTTTGTCTCTGCTGGGGCATTTGCAGGAATGGCAATATTAGGATACACAACTAAAACTGATTTAACCAAGTTTGGAAGTTTGATGTACATGCTTTTCATCGGCATTTTCATCGCTGGAATTGTAAATATGTTCATGCACAGTGAAATGATGGAATATGTCATTTCAATTATTGGAGTATTTGTCTTTACAGGTTTAACTGCATATTATATGCAGCAATTAAAAGGTACTGCGCAAGACACTTCTTTGTCCGGTTTAGACAGAAGCAAGTTATCTTTGATTGGCGGTTTACAATTGTATATATTATTCATTAACCTATTTCTTTCTCTATTAAGAATCTTAGGTTCAAGAGATTAAAATTATTTAATAAGATTTTGAAGCCATCCGTCAGCTGACAGATGGCTTTTTTTATGATAGAAAATTAAAAAAAGTTGTTTACACTATGATTTCCGTTCGAATAATTTTTTACTTTTGATAAAAAACAACGATTATGTCAGATAATTTCTTTGAAAGTTCAAGTGTAGCATTAGGTACAATTTATACAATTTTTGTACTTGCGGTGATTACATGGATCATGATTTGGGGTTAATCCCAAACTTCAGAAAATAAGTTAAGCTGTCGCGCCAATGGTAGATGGCTTTTTTTTTGAGTTTTAAATGTTCGAGTTATGTCATTTAAATGATGTAATTTTTTGAATATCTATTCAATCTTTTTAAGATGCCTTTCAATTCAATTTTTGCTTGGATAATAAAAAAAAGAATTCATCAAATTGATTTATTCAAAAAGTACCCATTTGAGGTGCAACAAGAAACATTTGAAAAATTAATCGCTTCTGGATTGAATACAGAATGGGGATTAGAAAAAAAATTCTCTTCAATTAAATCCTATCAAGATTTCAAGAATCATGTTCCGTTGCAAGAATATAATGATATTCAACCAACTGTTGACCGTTTGATGAATGGTGAACAAAATTTGATATGGCCTACAGAAACAAAATGGTTTGCAAAGTCATCCGGTACAACAGGTACGAGAAGTAAATTAATACCAGTAACAAAAGAATCGTTAGAAGATTGTCATTATAAAGGAGGAAAAGACCTTCTTGCAATTTATTATAATAACCATCCAAACGGAAAATTATATAATGGTAAACACCTTATTGTTGGAGGTTCAACAGAGGATAATCCGAATAGCACAGATTCCTATTTTGGAGATATTTCCGCAATCATCGTCAAGAATTTACCGTGGTGGGCCGGCATAAGAAGAACCCCTTCTAAAGAGATTATTCTTATGAATGAATGGGAATCAAAAATTGAGAAAATGGCAATAAGTACCATGAATGAAGATGTTCATATCATTGTGGGCGTGCCAAGTTGGACAATGGTTCTAGCAAATAGAATACTCGAAATTACAGGTAAAAATAATCTCAAAGAGGTTTGGCCAAATTTGGAATTGTTCATGCATGGTGGCGTAAATTTCGAACCGTATAAAGAGCAATTCAAAAAATTAATTCCCGATCCCAATATGAATTATGTGGAAACATATAATGCATCTGAAGGATTTTTTGGAATTCAAGATCAATTGGATTCAAATGAATTGTTGTTGATGTTGGATTATGGCATTTATTACGAATTCATTCCTATGACTTCTTATGAGGGGACGAAATCAACTGAAATTGTTAATCTTGAGGAAGTTAAGTTGGGTATTAATTACGCTTTAGTTATTTCAACGAATGGTGGTTTATGGCGTTATATTATTGGCGATACAATTCAATTCACATCACTAAATCCATTTCGCTTCAAAATCACAGGAAGAACTAAAAGCTTCATTAATACATTTGGAGAAGAGTTAATAGTCGACAATGCTGAGCTAGCAATAGCGTATGCTTGTAGTAAAACGAATTCTCAGATTAGAGATTATACTGCGTGCCCTGTTTATATGACAAGTGTTGAACACGGCGGGCATGAATGGTTAATCGAATTTATCCAAGCACCCGAAGATTTGAATCGTTTTGGAATATTATTAGATGAAAAACTGAGAGAAATCAATTCTGATTACGACGCAAAAAGGTATAATAATATGGTTTTGGATCCTCCAAAAATTAAAATTGCAGAAAATGGAACTTTTGATAATTGGTTGAAATCCGAAGGAAAATTAGGTGGACAAAATAAAATCCCGAGACTTTCAAATAATAGAGTTATTTTGGAACAAATATTGGTTCAAATGGCACAGATCAAAATAAAGTAGAATAAAGTGAAGACAATCCTGATCCTCATATTTTTTGCAATTTCAGTATCAAATGTTCATGCACAGATTTTTGATTCTTTGCTATGGAAAAAAAATGGAGAATATGTAATCAACCAAGATGATATTTGGTCCGTTGATGTTTTGGGAAATGTGTATATCGCCAAAAATAAAGTTCTCCAAAAATTCGATTCTACGGGTGTTTTAAAATTTTCACAAAGTATAAAATCGTTCGGTAGAATCAAGGAAATTCAATCTATCAATACGATGAAATTGGTAACTTTTTCAGAAGAACAACAGACTGTTTGTCTTCTCGATAATACCCTGACATTAAGTGAAGATTGTTTGGATTTATCATATTTCAATATTGGAAATGCATCACACATAGCTATTTCTGGTCAATCTGATAAATTATGGGTGGTGGATCAACTCAATTCAAAGTTGTTGCTCTTAAGTTTAAACGGAACAAATCAATTTCAAGAAATAAAGAATTTAAAAGGTATTTTGAATATGAATCAAATTGAGTCAGTTCAAGAAGTGGAAAATCATTTATTTCTAATAGATTCATCTGGGACAATTTTTGAATTTGATTTGTATGGGTCTTTAATTGGAACTTATAAATTTGATTTTTTCAAAAGCTTGAGTATAAAGGATAAATCGTTTGTTTTGTTGTTGAAGGATAAATTAAATATTCGTCAAATTAATGCATCTACAAACGATTTTATCGAGTTACCAACAATCGGTATCAGTGAAGTAAAATTGTCGGGTAAATTTTTCTATTTTCGTACGGAGAATAAAATATTAAAATACTCACTTAGTTTACGCAATTAATTCTTGTGAATTAAATCAATTGTAGTAATTTAGGCAGTCTAAATTTGAATGAATATGCATATCGCAGTCGCTGGAAATATTGGGTCAGGTAAAACTACGCTAACAAAGATGTTGGCTAAGCATTACGGATGGGAAACGCATTTTGAAGATGTAGAGCACAATCCCTACTTAAATGATTTTTATGAAGACATGCAACGCTGGTCGTTCAACCTTCAAATTTATTATTTGAACAGTCGCTTTACGCAAATTCAAGAAATTCAAGAAACGGATAAAAACGTCATACAGGATCGCACGATTTATGAAGATGCTTTCATCTTTGCACCGAACCTGCATTCAATGGGTTTAATGACAACACGAGATTTCGAAAACTATTTCTCTTTGTTCAACTTGATGGATTCTTTTGTGTCATCTCCAGACTTATTGATTTATTTGAGAGCAAGTGTTCCAACATTGGTGAATCAAATTCAAACACGTGGTCGAGATTACGAAGAAAGTATTCGTTTGGATTATTTAAAGCGTTTAAATGAGCGTTATGAAGCATGGATTTCAACTTACGATAAAGGCAAATTATTGATTATCGATGTTGACAATAATCGTTTTCCAGAAAGCCAAGAGGACTTAGGGAAAATTATCAATGCTATTGACGGAGAAATAAACGGTTTATTTTAATTTCTCAAATCCCAAATCCCAAATTCTGAATTCCATTTTCAAATCTATCGTATGATTATAGTTACAGGAGCAGCAGGCTTTATTGGAAGCTGTTTGGTGAGTCGCTTAAACAAAGCTGGTCGCACAAATATTATCGTAGTAGATGATTTTTCGAAAACTGAAAAAGATCATAATTTAGAAGGTAAATCAATAACTGCAAAAGTTGGACGTAAAGATTTTATTGCTTGGTTGAATGATTTTGGCGATGAGGTTGAGATGATTTACCACATCGGAGCACGAACTGATACTACTGAATTTGACACCAAAATATTTGATGAATTGAACCTTAATTATTCTAAAGATGTTTGGAATGCTTGTGTAAAATTTTCAATTCCTTTGGTGTATGCTAGTTCTGCAGCAACGTATGGTTTGGGAGAATTTGGTTACAAAGATGATCATACACAAATTGAGAATTTAGTTCCGTTGAATCCTTACGGAGATTCTAAAAATGATTTTGATAAATGGGTTTTGAAACAAACGCAGCATCCTCCTTTTTGGGCTGGTTTGAAATTCTTCAATGTTTATGGTCCAAATGAATACCATAAAGGAAGAATGGCAAGTGTAATTTTTCATGCTTTCCGTCAAATAAATGAAAACGGTGGAATGAAATTGTTCCGTTCTCATAATCCAAATTATACGGATGGTGGACAATTGCGCGATTTTGTTTATGTGAAGGATGTCGTTGAAGTATGTTTGTTTCTCATGGAAAAACAACCAAATTCAGGAATTTACAATTTAGGTTCGGGTAAAGCACGTCCTTTCTTAGATTTGGCAAAAAACACGTTTAAAAGTATGGATGTTCCTGAGAATATTTCATTCATTGACACACCACTTGATATTCGCGATAAATACCAATATTTTACTGAAGCTGATATGACTAAAATGTTAGAAGCTGGATATAAAGGAGGTTTCCATACACTAGAAGAAGGAGTCCAAGACTACGTTCAGAATTATTTGATAGGAGAGAAGTACTATTGATTCATCCTTAAGGGACACAATACAACGTATCATAAGATGTCGAAAATCCTGCCCAAATACCTAAAGCACCTCCAGCGATATTAGATGGGATATTTGTTGGCGTGGCAAAAGGATTTCCACCTGTTGTCATTTGAATGTATTTTTTCTCAAAGAAATTAAAAACATTTCTGTCCATTTTTGACAATTTAATCACGACAGAATCACCTAATTGGTAATACCCTTTGTATTCGTCTGGTACAGTCGGGTCATCCCAAACCATTGGGTTTTCATAAAAGAAATCAAATGTTAACCCATCAAAAAAATCATCATCAAATACTGGGCTATACGTTTTTGTAAAACTTGCATCGATTGGTTGACCATCAATTCCAACATTGATTCGTTTTACTTCCCACTTATACGAATCATATTGATTAGGCATGTCAGAAAGCGTCGCCCAAGAATAACCGTAATCAGTTAATGTCCCATCTGGTTTCCAATATAAATTATCAAAAGTAGAGGCTGGCATTATTGTGGTTGATGAAGTATACGTTTTTCCTTCAAATGTTACCGTTAAATAATAGGTTTTCCCAACTTGTCCCCACATACTTGCATCGAAAGTTGTGTATGCGCATAAATGGTAATTTGATAATTCTTCAACTGGAATTCCAAATAATTCTGCCGCAATAGCTTCTGAACCTGGAGGTAAATTATCAGTACAAATTTCATCAAGAACAACTTCACTTGTTCCGTCCCCAACTTTCACTATAGCTCCAGAAACAAAGGATGCAAGGAAGGCATCGATATTTGTAGGGGAATAAATATCTTTCGATCGAGAGAGCAAAACAACAGGCGGAAAATCAGTTTCAATACTTCCATCAATCACTAATTGCTCTTCAAATCCTGGAATATCAATCTTCACTTCCTTCGTGCATGAAGTAATTGTAAGAATTAAAATCAATAAGTAGAATGATTTTTGCATTTTATATGTGTCTATGTGTTTTATATTTTTCTCAAAACTCAAAATTCCACGTCACACTCGGTATAATCGGAAACAATGAAACTTGTTTTACACTAATTTTAAAATCACCATTTAAAAAATCCCCGTTACTATCTACGTACATAAAGAAGGGATTAGCGCGGTTGTAAACATTGTAAACTGAAAAAGACCAATTGCTTCTGAATCGTTTTTTAACCTTGATTGGTTCTCCGGTCAGTTCATCTTGCTTCACTTTATATGACTTATCATACAATGTTGCAGAAAGATCTAAACGGTGATAAGGCGCCATTCTTGTCGAATTTCTTGCGCCATAATTAAAGAGTAAATTCTGTTCTTGAACGTACCAAGAAGTTGGCAATGTCAAGGTGTTTCCAGTTGCATAAATAAATGCGGCACCAAATGTCCAACGTTCATTTAATTTATAACCTGCAACAATTGACAAATCATGTCGACGGTCATATTTTGCTGGAAAAACATTTCCACTGTTCAAATCAGGGAATTTACGCTCAGTTTTGGCTAAGGTATAACCAATCCAACCAGTTAGTTTTCCATACGCTTTCTTCACAAAAAATTCAATTCCATAAGCTTGTCCAGTTCCAAAAACCAAGATGTTATCTGTATTGTCATTGACGTTATCTCCAGGTAATGCTCCTTCCTTATATTCAATTAAGTTTTTCATTCCTTTGTAATACACTTCTACTGAAGTTTCATATTTATCATCCTTGAAATTATGAAAATAGCCCAATGATCCTTGCCATCCTTTTTGTGGCTTTGCCTTATCTGTGCTCGGATACCAAATATCTGTTGGCAATGAAACAGCACTTAAAGATGTCAAGTGTACATATTGATAATTATACGAATATCCAGCTTTGATTGAACTTGTTTCAGATAGCAACCAACGACCCGAAACTCTTGGTTCAAGTCCGCTGTAAAACTTAATTAAATCTCCTTTTGAATAATTAACAACAGAATCTGGATTACTTATATCACCTTTTATGTAGCGTTTAAAAGGTCCCACATGCTGATACATACTGTAGCGCAATCCAGCATTTAGTTTGATTTTTTCGTTTAGATCAAATTCATCCAAAATATAAACTGCTGATTCATGACTGTACAATTTTTGTGCTTCACCTGTATCGAAAACAATGTCTTGAGAAGCAGCCGAAACACTCGTTGGATTGAATGTGTGATAGATATATTCTGCTCCCCATTTAACTTTATGCCGTGTACTTGGAAAATAAGTGAAGTCAACTTTAGCACCAATATCTGTAATTTGAGATTTTAAAGCAAAACGAAATTCATCTTGCTCTGATCCAAATTTAAACTGATAATCAGAAAAAGTAGAAGTAACATTCATGAATAATTTATTGGAAAATAAATGGTTCCATCTCAACGCTGCAATTCCATTTCCCCATGGCATATCGACAGAAAAAGCATCTGTTTTATTTCCGTAAGTAAAAACATCTTTACCATAATATCCGCTTAAATAAATTCTATCTTTTTCTGTCAATTTGTAATTTAATTTCAAGTTCAAATCGTAGAAATAATAACTTGAACCTGAGAAGGGAGAAGTTTCAGGAATCGCGGCTTTCATGATTACATCAATATACGTTCGTCTAGCTGAAACAATAAATGATCCTTTGTCTTTTTTTAAGGGACCTTCAAGAGTTAAACGTGATGAAATAACTCCTAGTCCTCCTTTGATTTTGAACTTTTTATTATTCCCTTCATTCATGTGAACTTCTAAAACGGACGACATTCGACCACCATAATTTGCTGGCATTCCGCCTTTAATTAATGTCACACTTTTAACGGCATCGACATTGAAAACGGAGAAAAAACCAAAAAGATGAGCCGCATTGTAAACAACTCCTTCATCCAATAAAACCAAATTTTGATCTGGACCACCACCTCGAACGTAAAATCCTTGTCCACCTTCAGATACAGAAGAAACTCCTGGCAATAATTGAATGGCTTTGATGATATCTACTTCACCCATGAAAGCCGGTAAGGTTTTAATTTTTTCAACATCTAAGTCGATTTGACCTATTCGAGCAGAATTAACGTTCTCCCCCTTTTTTGCGCTGATAGTGACTTCGCCAATGCTTTTTATTTCGCTAGACATTTCAATATTGAAAACAACATCAGCTGTTAAATCAAATTCTTTTACTACGGTTTCCATTCCACCCGAACGAAATTCAATGATGTGCGTTCCACTTTCAACCGTTAATGAATAGAAGCCGTATGTATTTGTAACTGCTCCTTGACGAATTGCTGGAATGTATATTTTAGCATTGATAATTGCCTCGCCACTTTCTGCATCGGTTATCGTGCCGCTCAATGTACTTTTCTTTTGAGCAAAGGGAAATGCTAGAAAAAAAACACTAAAAAGGATAAAAAGAGTATAACGCATTTGGATAAATTCAAATTTATTTGGTGTAAAAATACGCACAACTGAAAATACTTCATACTAACTTGGTGTTAATTCTTTTTATTCGAAATGTTAAACTATGATTAGTGCATATTTTGAGGCTAAAAATTCATTGAATTTCCTTAAATTCGCCATTCAATTTTTTGTCAAATACTCACACAGAATGAAAATATCATACAATTGGCTTAAACAATATGTCAAAACGGATCTTTCTCCACAACAAATGGATGGAATTTTAACGGATACAGGTTTAGAAGTTGAAAGCGTTGAAAAGTTAGAAGCTGTGAAAGGTGGGCTTGAAGGTGTTGTCGTTGGTGAGGTGCTTACTTGTGAAAAACATCCGGATGCAGATAAATTAAAAGTGACTACTGTTACAATTGGTGGAGAGCCACTTCAAATTGTATGTGGTGCGCCAAATGTTGCTGTTGGACAAAAAGTTATTGTTGCAACTGTTGGTTGTACACTTTATCCTTCGCCAGATGAACCATTGAAAATGAAAGTTTCCAAAATTCGAGGAGTTGAATCTCATGGAATGTTATGTGCTGAGGATGAATTGGGAATGGGACAATCACATGCTGGAATCTTGGTTTTAGATGCTGAAACAAAAGTTGGCACAACTGCGGCTTCTTTGTTTGATTTGGAAGATGATTATCAAATTGAGATTGGTTTAACGCCTAACCGTGCAGATGCAATGGGACATATTGGCGTTGCACGTGATTTAATAGCGTATTTGAATTTCCACAAAAAGGAAAATTTGACACTTCAAATGCCTTCAATAACTGATTTCAATGTTCAAAATACAAGTTTGCCAATTGCAATTGCAGTTGAGAATTCAGAATTGTGTCCACGTTATATTGGAACAACGATAAAAAATGTAAAAATTAAACCTTCTCCAGCGTGGTTGCAAAAAAGTTTACGTGCTGTTGGGCTTTCGCCAATAAACAATGTGGTGGATGTTACGAATTACGTGATGCGTGAATTGGGAACTCCCTTGCATGCATTTGATGTGCGCTCATTGAATGGGAAAATTGTTGTGAAAACGGCAACTGAAGGAGAGAAATTTGTGACGTTAGACGGAGTGGAAAGAACCCTTTCTTCTGAAAACTTAATGATTACAAATGGCACTGAAAACTTGTGTATTGCAGGAGTTTTTGGTGGAGCTGATTCTGGAATCAAAGACGATACAACAGAAGTGTTTTTAGAATCTGCTTATTTCAATCCTGTTTCAGTGCGTAAAACGGCGAAGTTTCATGGAATGAATACCGATGCAAGTTTCCGTTTTGAAAGAGGCGTTGATCCAAATTTAACAGCATTTGCGTTGAAGCGTGCAGCGCTTTTAATTCAAGAAGTTGCTGGTGGTGAAATTGCAATGGATGTTGTAGATGTTTATCCTAACAAGATTGAAAATAAAGTTGTTGAATTCAGTTACGACCGTTGTAACAAATTAATAGGTTCTACCATTTCGGTTCAAGATATCGATCGAATTTTAACTTCATTGGATATCAAAATTCTTTCTGTTTCGAATGGAATTGCACAAGTTGAGGTTCCAGCTTATCGCGTGGATGTAACACGTGAGGCTGATTTAACGGAAGAAGTTTTACGGATTTATGGTTTCAACAATGTTCCTTTACCTGAAAAATTGAACACTTCAATTGGTGTTTTTCCTAAGCCGGATTTAGAAAAAGTGCAAAATGTTCTTTCCGAAATGTTGGTTGGAAAAGGCTTGGTTGAAATGTTGAACAATTCTTTGACAACTTCGGTTTATACCGAGAAATTAGGTGGAGAAGTGCTTCAAGCGCAACGCAATGTTCAAATGTTGAATCCTTTGAGTCAGGAATTGGATGTGATGCGTCAAAGTTTGATTTTTAATGCTTTGGAAGTAGTTCAACACAATCAGAACCGTCAACATGCAGATTTGAAATTGTTTGAATTTGGAAAAGTATACCATAAATACGAAAGTGGTTATTTTGAAAACAAACGATTAATACTTGTTTTAACAGGAAAGAAGGAACAAGAATCATGGAATGCATCCAAAGACCAATTTTCCTATTATTCAATGAAAGGATTGGTAAATGCTTTGTTTAGTCGTCTAGGATTAAATGGCATGTTGCAGGAAAGTGCATTGAAAAATTCGCTATTTCACGATGGTGTTCAATTGACTATTTTGAAAAAGAAAGTTGGTGAGATTGGTTGGACAAATACTGCTTCTAAGAAATATTTTGGAATTAAAAATGAGGTATTTATTGCTGATCTTGATTGGGATGCAATCACGGAAAGTTTACAATACGTGAAAGTGAAATACAGTGAATTGCCAAAAACATTTGCTGTTCGTCGTGATTTCTCTTTGCTTTTAAATGCGGCAACAAGTTTCTCAGAAATTGAAACAATTGCTAAAAATTGCGATAAGAAAATTTTGAAAGAAGTTGGTTTGTTTGATGTGTATGAAGGCAAAAATTTAGAGGAAGGAAAGAAATCGTATGCGGTATCATTCACGTTCCAGGACCAAGAACAAACCTTGAAAGACAATCAAATTGACGCGATCATGGAAAAGATTCGAGTGGAGTTGGAAGGGAAGTTGGGAGCGCAGTTGAGAAGTTAGAATTCAATTGTAATATTTGAGAATTTGATTTATCTGCAATAGAAAACAGAAACACGAAGATTTGAGATAAAATTCGTATAATTTCTGTAATTATCTTAGGTGCTGCTTTGCGGACGAGGACAAAAATTTTAAATCATGTCGAATAAGAATAAAAAATTCATAGTAACAGGTATCGGCACCGACATCGGTAAAACGGTTGTGAGTGCTATTATCGCTCAAGCGCTTGATGCATCATATTGGAAACCAATTCAAGCTGGAGAATTGGATAATTCTGACAGTTTGAAAGTTCAAAATTGGACAACGGATTCTGTTACTATTTTACCCGAATCATTTAGGTTATCTCATCCAATGTCTCCGCATGCTGCAGCAGAAATTGATGGAGTTGAAATCGCAAAAGAAGCTTTAAAATTGCCTTTAGTTGAAGGAAATTTAGTTGTTGAAGGAGCGGGAGGATTGATGGTTCCTTTGAATAA
Organism: Crocinitomicaceae bacterium; assembly: GCA_044338805.1. GTDB lineage: Bacteria > Bacteroidota > Bacteroidia > Flavobacteriales_D > Crocinitomicaceae > M0103. The sequence goes on along the minus strand of JBIIWQ010000013.1, from coordinate 2,167 downwards.
AAAAGGGTTGCTCTTAATTGATTTGTTTGAAGAATGGAATTTGCCTGTTATAGTTGTTTCTAGACATTATGTAGGAAGTATCAATCATACATTGTTGACTGTTGAAGCATTGAAAAATAGAAAAATAAGCATTGAAGGAATTGTATTTGTGGGCGATGAAAATAAAGCCACAGAATCGTTTATTCTGAATTATACAGATCTCAAAATGATTGCAAGAATTCCATTGACAGATGAAGTGAACACCGAATTCATTCAAAATCAAGCTGAAATTTTAAAAGCATCAAACGTTTTGTAATATGTCAGAAATCATTCAAAAAGATAAACAATACGTTTGGCATCCATTCACACAAATGCAAACTGCTTCAGTTGCAATTGAAATTGTCAAAGCAAAGGATGCGGTTTTGTTTGCTGCTGATGGCAAAGAATACATTGATTGTAATTCTTCTTGGTGGGTAAATGTACACGGTCATGGAAACGAACAAATCGGTAACGCAATAGCTGAACAGTTCAAAAAAATAGATCATGTAATTTTTGCTGGATTCACACATGCTAAAGCGGTTGAATTAGCAGAACGAGTTGTTCACGTTCTACCAGAATCGTTGCAAAAGGTATTTTTCTCAGATAATGGATCAACAGCAGTTGAGGTGGCGTTGAAAATGGTTGTGCAATATTCGCATAATCTCGATGAACCGAAAAGAAGAATTTTAGCATTGGATGGTGCGTATCACGGTGATACATTTGGTGCTATGGCTGTTGGACAGCGAGGATATTTCAATGCGCCTTTCGAACCGTTTTTCTTTGATGTGGATTTTTTGGATTTTCCAACAGCTGAAAATGAGCAAGAGCAATTGGGTTACGCAGAAAAATTATTTCAAACGAATGAATTTGCAGCAGTAATTGTTGAACCATTAATTCAAGGTTCTTCAGGAATGCGAACGTACAGTATTTCCTTTTTAAATTCTTTGGTAAACCTTGCTAAAAAATACAAAGTGCTCGTCATTTTTGATGAGGTAATGACAGCTTGGGGGAGAACAGGTAAATTATTTGCGATGAATCATTGCGCAGTAATCCCTGATATTGTTTGTCTTTCAAAAGGATTAACGGGAGGAGTTTTACCTTTAGGTTTGACCGTTGCAACCAATGAAATTTACGACGCCTTTTTATCAGAAGATAAATCGAAAGCACTACTTCATGGTCATTCGTTTACTGGAAACGCATTATCTTGTGCTGCAGCATGTGCAAGTCTTGATTTGTTTGAAAAAGAATCCACTTGGGAAAATATTAAGAGAATTGAACAAGCAAATTTGGCATATCAAGCTTCTATTGTAAATAATAAGGCAGTTTTCGAAACAAGAGTTTTAGGAACTATTTTGGCAATTGAATTGGAAACGGGAGAAGGGAATACGTATTTCTCCAACATTCGAGACAAAGCATATAACTTCTTTTTAGAACAAGGATTATTGATTCGTCCTCTGGGAAATGTGATTTTCATTAATCCACCTTATTGTATCTCTAACGAGCAATTAGCTTCAATCTATAAAGCATTTGATTCTTTTTTAACAATAATTGAGAAAGAAAAAGTAATTTAAAAACACAAAATAGGTTTTCATTCGTTAAACAATAAAAACTTGACATTATGAAAACGAATATTTTTTATCTTTTCGCACTTGTCTTGACGTCATGTCAAGGTCAAAATACACTTTCAACTAATTCAACAAAAACTATGGATTCGACAATAAAATATAATGACTTAACCTCACAGCAAGAACAAGTTCTGGTAAACAAAGCAACAGATCGTCCATATACTGGTGATTATTATGAAAAAAAAGACAATGGCTTGTATATCTGTCGCCGTTGTAATAATCCACTTTACACATCCGAAGATAAATTTGATTCGCATTGTGGATGGCCAAGTTTTGATGATGAAATAAAAGGTTCAGTAACACGTATTCTAGATGCTGACGGAAGAAGAACGGAAATTGTGTGCAACAATTGTGAAGGTCATTTAGGTCATGTTTTTCTTGGCGAACAAATGACAGATAAAAACACACGTCATTGTGTAAATACAAGTTCAATTTTATTTGTCCCAAAAGACAAAACAAAGGAACTTCCAGCAGTGATAAAATAGATTATTATCCTTATTTTCACGTTCGGTTAATTAAAGGAC
>JBIIWQ010000167.1:0-5215 GCA_044338805.1 Crocinitomicaceae bacterium | reverse complement strand
GTGGAAAAAGAGCCCACCATTATACCCAATTCTAAAGCAATAAACATTGTTCCAGTTCCAACCCCACGGCGATCTGGATGCGATAAATCTGCAGTCCATGCAAACAATGTTGGACTAGAAATACCTGTTGCTATGCCGAATACTATTGCAGCAGTTGAATAGGCTTTCCAATCTTTTGCAAAACCAATTAATACCATACTTAGTATTAAAAATAGAATTCCTATAATTAATGTTTTTCTGCGACCAATTTTATCAGATAAAGAGCTGGTTAATAGACGGATAATAATTGTTGAAAGTACATAAATTCCAAAAAACCAACCTTTGTTTTCAATTCCTAGGAAAGTAGACATGTCTGGTGTTAAAACGAAGATTATTCCGGAACAAGTTGCTGTTAAAAACATGACCATGGCTGCAGGAAGCACACTAGGTTCAAAAACATCTTTAAGCGTTATGTGAAGTAATTGGGGTTTAAATTTCTCTGTTTTTATTAACGTTTCCTTTACGAAAAGAATTAAAATTCCAGAAATAACGGCTATAAAACTGGAGAATAAGAATAGATTATTCATTCCCCATTCGTTGTATATAAAAGAACCTAGTGATTGCCCAACACCAATTCCAAGAGAGATAAAAGTTCCCCAAATTCCCATTCCTTGTCCGCGACTTTCAGCTGGAAGTAAATCGGTTACCATCGCTGTTGCTCCAGTTGGCAAGAATCCTGCGCTGAATCCGTGCAGAAATCTGAGTCCAAGAAAAAACCAAACTGAAACAGAAATTGGGTATAAAAGTGAAACGATGAAACAAATGATTAATCCGAATATCATTACTTTTTTTCGACCAATTGTATCCGATAGTTTACCTGAGAATGGGCGAGAAACAGCTGCGGAAATTGTAAACAACGTAATAATCAATCCTTTGTGATTCGCACCTCCTAAATCCGTGATGAAGTGATTCAATTCTGGCAAGATCAAATTGAAACTTGTCATAAAAAGAAACATTGCAAACGACAAAATCCAAAAATTCTTACTGTATTTACTTGACATGCGTGCAAAAGTACTGCTATTCTTGACAGCCAAAAGCCGAATCTTTGAATTATTTACTTTTACATCGTATTATTCTTGAAACTCATTTAAATTTGCAAGGGAGTTATTAGTTGCAAATTACTAGTTACTAAGAACACGTTATATACTATATGGCTTATGTGTATGTGGTTTTAATTTAACGATGAATTACAAATTGTTTGAATCCTATGTGAACTATGTTCCTATGTGTTTCAGAACAATCACGAATTACAAATTGTTAAACACTATGTGACCTATGTTCCTATGTGTTTCAGAAATATAACGAATTACAAAAAATTAAAGTATGATAAAAGAAGCAACATTTGGCGCAGGATGTTTTTGGTGTATTGAAGCGTGTTATGCAGAAATGAAGGGGATAGTGGAAGTATATCCAGGCTATGCTGGAGGACAAACACTTAACCCAACGTACAACCAAGTTTGCGAAGGAAACACTGGACATGCGGAAGTTGCTCGCATTGTATATAACGATGAGGAAATAACTTTTGAAGAATTGTTAGAGGTATTTTGGTTTATTCATAATCCAACGCAATTAAACCGTCAAGGAAATGATATTGGGACACAATACCGTTCTGTTGTTTTTTACCACGATGAAGAACAAAAAAGAATAACGGAAGAATATAAAGCACGTTTAACAGAAGAAGAAGTTTGGGAGCTGCCAATTGTAACTGAAATAGTTCCAATTACTAATTTCTATAAAGCAGAAACATATCACCAAAATTATTTGGCTTTGAACCCTGAGAACATGTATTGTCAATCTGTTGTTAGACCTAAAGTGGAAAAATTTCGCAAGGTTTTCAGTGAAAAGTTGAAGTGAAAGACAAATAATAAAAAGCTTTGGTCAAAAAAAAAGTCCGTTCTCACGGACTTTTTGAATATTATTTGAACTCTTACAATTCCTCCAATATTTCTATATTGGATTGAATAGTGTTTTGTTTTTTCTCTTTTTTCTCTGCTTTATTTTCAATTCTATTAACTTCTTGCTCTTCGAATTTTGAATACTGCTCAGGAGTTAAAATCATTTTTAATTGAGTTTTACGACCATCAAGATTTCCTTTAATGTATTCTTTCTTTCTGTCTGGAGTTAGATTAACATCATTGCGAATCACTTCGTTTTTGAATGCAATACCAAGGTTTAATTCAGCAACTTTAGAAGTTTGGTCAGAAGATAAAGCAAGAGTTTTAGTCATTTGATTTGTGTGCATATCAGCACGTTCTTGAACAGATTGTTGAGCCGAAACAGCTGTTGTGCCGATCATTAAAGCGATCCCAAGAAATAATACATTTAACATTTTCATAGTTCTTATTTTTTGATTGACTTGTCTTTTCACAACAAACATGCCTAATTTATAATCACGCTAATGTAAGAAAAATCGCATTAGAAATTACACAATTTAACCTTTTTTAAAACGAGGATTTTTTGTATTTTTAGAATATGGTTCTCCGCATAATAGGTTTGCTCACTTTTTTATTGATGACTATTACTTCTTGTAGTTCAATAACTTCAGTTGTCGATACATCTCTAACATTGAATCTAAGTCGAAAAAATCTTACAGAAATCCCTGAATATGTTTATGAAATAAAGAATTTGAAAACCTTAAAATTGTACGGAAATTCATTGGATTCTATTTCATACAGAATAGGGGAAATTGAAAATTTAGAAGAATTATTCATTGGTAAGAATAATCTAAAAACACTCCCCAAAGAAATTGGACTTTTGAGAAATTTAAAAATTCTTTCAGTTCAATACAATGAAATAACTGAATTACCTGCTGAAATTGGTCTTTTGGAGAACCTTGATCAACTTATATTAAATCAAAATGAATTGAAAAGTCTCCCAAATGAAATAGGAAATTTGAAAAACCTGGAAATGTTGCAATTAAAATACAATTGGCTCGATAGTTTACCAGATTCACTTGGAAATTGTGTTCAACTGAAATTTTTATACTTGAATAGGAATAATTTATCTGAATTACCAGAAAGTCTTGGAAACATTGTCGGTTTAAAAGAGGTTTATGTCGCTGGTGCTGGTCAATTGGTTTTAATTCCTGAATCTTTTTGTGACTTGCGTTTACTAGAAGTGTTAGAAATCGATATACGAACAGTTGTTCCGATGTGCTTGTATGTGAAACAAACGAATCGACTGACTATTATTCAGAAATAATTTTTTTTGTTCTCAACAAAAAGTCAAAGGTAGGTAAATAGTGCATTTTCCTTGTAGATTTAAAAATATCAGCCACAGATTCACTGATTATTTTTGTGCTATTTGCGGATGACTAATTTGCATCTAAAATAAATATCTTCTTTTGAAAGAATATAATCTGTGCATCTGTGGCAATGATTTATAGTTTAATCATTCATAATATAGGTCAATTGTGGTTTATTTGCTCTTGAATTGATATTGAAAACCTAATTTATAACGCTTTGAACCTAGTAAAAACAGACGTTCTACGTAATATTGCGAAGTTGCAATTTTGCAATATTTAGGATTGAGAAAACGCTAAAAATCAATCGTCTTTTTCTGTAATCATCACTACAAACAACACCAAATCATACGAAAAATGTGCTGCAACACTAAACCACAAACCAAAATGTTCATACCCAAATGAAATCAAAATGATAAACGGCAATACAACTAAACCATACAATGATTTCTTGAAATTTTTTATACTGAAATAACCGTGAATTGCCACAAAAATAAAAGATGTAATCCAAACACCAAAGAAGGTTTGCATCCCAGCTCTAAACAATAATTCTTCACCAATCCCTGCGCAAAGTGAAAGAAATATAGCATCAATAAAATTGATTTTTAACCCTTTTATCAATTGCTCTATTCCTAATGGAATGGATTTAAAAACAGGAGCTTTTAGAATAACCGAAGCAATAAATGCGTAAATTATACCGAATTCTAATCCATATAATATTGGTATTGGGGTTATTTTATCAAGTTGGATAAATGATTCCCATTGCACATCTTTGAGATAATACACTGCAAAATAAGCAGGAATAGGAAAAACAATTAATGTAACCCAACCTAATAGGTATAATTTGAATTTACTGATCATTAATAACGTAAATGCTTTACTGTATTCCCGTTATTGATTAATTGCTTCAATGATTCAATTCCAATTTTCAAATGGTTGTCAACGAATTTTGACGTCACAGCGGTATCACTTTTGTCTGTCTTAACTCCTTCTGGTGTCATTGGTTGATCAGAAACTAACAACAATGCACCTGTTGGAATATGATTCGCAAATCCAACGGTAAAGATGGTAGCAGTTTCCATATCAATCGCCATCGCTCGAATTTTTTTCAAATAGTCTTTAAACTCTTCGTCGTGCTCCCAAACGCGTCTATTGGTTGTGTAGACAGTTCCTGTCCAATAATCTTTGTTAAAATCTCTTATTGTGGTTGAAATTGCTTTCTGTAATGCAAAAGAAGGCAACGCTGGAACTTCTGGTGGGAAATAATCATTACTTGTTCCTTCTCCTCGAATTGCTGCGATGGGTAATACTAAATCTCCAACTTCGTTTTTACGTTTCAATCCACCACATTTCCCCAGGAATAAAGCACCTTTAGGCTTGATGGCCGAAAGTAAATCCATACACGTTGCAGCTGAAGCGCTTCCCATTCCAAAATTAATAATTGTAATGCCATTCGCCGTAGCACATTGCATTGGTTTGCCCGTTCCGATAATTGGAACATTGTGCATTTCAGCAAATTTCTCTACATAGTTCAGAAAATTACACAATAGGATATATTCGCCGAAATTTTCTAGTTCTTGACCAGTATAACGGGGAAGCCAGTTATCTACAATTTCTTTTTTTGTTTTCATGTTAAGGTTTTTTAATCTTTCGAATATCCTACTGGGACCTTTTCTCCTGCTAAAATAGACAATTTTAAAGTGTTTTCTGCTGGTGGAATAGGACAAGAATATCTATGTGAATATACACAGTATGGATTATAAACCGTGTTTAAATCTAAAATAGTTTTGTTCCCATCCGGAATTTGAAGGTCTAAATACCTACCGCCACCATACGTTTCATGGTTACTTGAAGCGTCTCTAAACGGAATAAATAAATAATTTTTATATTCCTTTTGTCTGCGTAAGGCCATATTTTGATAAACTGTAAGCGTTT
>JBIIWQ010000166.1:0-5253 GCA_044338805.1 Crocinitomicaceae bacterium | reverse complement strand
AAATTCTCCCGTTTCTAAAACACGCAACAATCGAACTTGTGTTTGCATTGGTAATTCAGCAACTTCATCCAAGAAGATTGTCCCACCATTCGCAACTTCAAAATATCCTTGTCTGCTGCCATGTGCACCTGTGAATGATCCTTTTTCGTGTCCAAACAATTCGGAATCAATTGTTCCCTCAGGAATTGCGCCGCAGTTCACAGCAATATATTCGCCATGTTTGCGTGAGCTTAAGTTGTGAATGACTTGAGGAATAATTTCTTTTCCCGTTCCACTTTCTCCCGTTACTAAAACAGAAATATCTGTCGGTGCAACTTGAATAGCAACTTCTAAAGCTCTATTAAGTAATGGCGCATTTCCAATGACCTCAAAACGTTGTTTTATTTGTTGTAAGTTCATATTATGCTTGAATAGTATTAGTAACAACTTCACCTAATAATGTAGCAGAAGTGCAATTGGTAATTTTCACAGTTATATACTGACCAATTTCAAAATCGCCTTTTGGAAAAACGACCATGGAATTCTTTCCATTTCTACCGCACATCTCCTCTTGCGATTTCTTAGAAACTCCTTCAACCAATACTTTGTCAGTATTTCCTACCTGCTTTTGATTTGCAATCAATGAATGTTCTCTTTGTTTTGCAACTATTTCTGCTATTCTTCTCGTTTTAATTGCTTCAGGAATATCATCACTGAATTTCCTTTCTGCTAATGTTTTTGGTCTTTCAGAATATTTGTACATGTACGCAAAATCAAATTTCGCGTACTCCATTAATGATAATGTATCTTGATGTTCTTCTTCTGTTTCTTCGCAAAAGCCAATAATTAAATCTGTTGTAATTGTGCAATCATCAACGATTCTTCTTATTGCTTCAATTCTCTCAATATACCACTCTCGGGAATAACCACGATTCATTCTTCCTAAAACGTTCGTATTTCCAGATTGAACAGGTAAATGTATTGAAGAACAAATATTTTCGTATTTGGCCATCATTTCCAATACATCATCCGTCATGTCTTTCGGATGAGACGTTGAAAAACGAACACGTAAATCAGGATTTACTAACGCAACCATTTCCATCAATTGAGCGAAATTTGTTGTGTCAATTGAATCATCTTTGATTTCTCCTTTCGAAGTTAGATTCCAACGATAACTATCTACATTTTGTCCCAATAATGTCACTTCTCGATATCCTCTTGAAAAAAGATCCTTGCATTCTTGAACGATTGTCAATGGATCTCTAGAGCGCTCTCTTCCTCTAGTAAATGGAACAACACAAAACGAACACATGTTATCGCAACCTCTAGTAATAGTAACAAAAGCAGAAACACCGCCTAAATCTAAACGTACTGGTGAGATATCTGCATACGTTTCATCTCTAGAAAGTAAAACATTTACGGCCTTTTGACCTGTACCAATGACTTCATCTATAAGATTCGGTAAATCTCTATATGCATCTGGCCCAGCAATTAAATCAACTAACTTTTCCTCTTCTAATAAGGTCTTTTTCAATCGTTCAGCCATGCAACCTAAAATGCCAACAACTAATTTTGGATTGTCCTTCTTTTTTTGTTTGATGTCACCCAATCTCGTTCTTACACGAGACTCAGCATTTTCACGAATGGAACACGTATTAATCAAAATTACGTCAGCCTCGTCAACGTTACGAGTAGTGCTATAACCATCTTTAGCCATGATTGATGCAACGACTTCACTGTCAGAAAAATTCATTGCACAACCATAACTTTCAACGTATAGCTTTTTACCAGTTGAATTTTTTGAAGTTTCACTATTTAAAGCTTCTCCTTGTCTTGTTTCGTCAATCACCTTATTTGATTCAAAATCCATTTAATTGTAATCCTTTAAAAAATAGTGAACAAAAATAACCAAAATATCAGATGTATGTCAAAATGGCAGACTTATAAATAAGCTAATTTATCTTAAAAGATGTGTTTTATATCCAAGTTTGTTGTTTTGAAATAGAATTATATCAAGCTTAATTAATTGTTAATCAGATATCATTGCTTGTGTAAAGTGCTTAAGTTTTTTTTCATTTGTAAATTGAAATGAAATAAACTTACTTTTGCAACTTATTAAATTTTTGCTCGAAAATTCAAAAATTCAAAATTATGGCTAAAAATCTCGTAATCGTTGAGTCCCCTGCAAAGGCAAAAACAATAGAAGGATATCTTGGAAAAGATTTCGTTGTAAAATCTAGCTTCGGGCACGTTCGAGACTTAGCAAAAAAAGGAATTGCAATTGATATTGAGCATGATTTCCAGCCGAATTATGAAGTTTCAGCCGATAAAAAGGCAATTGTAGCTGAATTGAAAAAATTAGCGAAGGAAGCAGAGACTGTGTGGTTAGCGACTGATGAGGACCGCGAAGGAGAAGCTATTTCATGGCATTTATATGAAACATTGAATCTTGAAAAAAAGGATGCAAAACGTATTACTTTTAACGAAATCACTAAATCGGCAATTCTTAAAGCAATTGATAATCCTCGAAAAATTAATAAAGAATTAGTTGATGCACAGCAAGCAAGAAGAGTACTTGATAGAATTGTAGGGTTTGAATTATCTCCTGTTCTTTGGAAAAAAGTGCGTCCAAGTTTATCCGCTGGAAGAGTTCAATCTGTTGCTGTTCGTCTCATTGTTGATAGAGAAAGAGATATAAACAAGCATAATTCAGAAAGCTTTTTTCGTGTAAATGCAAATTTCAGTGCAACAAAAGGTAAAATTAAAGCAGAATTATCAAAACAATTAACTTCTGAAAAACAAGCAATTGATTTATTAAACGCCTGCAAAGGAGCCGATTTTGTAATTGACGATGTTCAACAAAAACCAGCGACAAAATCTCCTACAGCACCTTTTACAACTTCAACTTTACAACAAGAGGCAAGTTTAAAATTGGGATTCTCTGTTTCTAGAACAATGTCTGTTGCGCAACGTTTGTATGAAGCAGGAAAAATTACATACATGAGAACTGATTCTGTGAATTTTTCAGAAACAGCTCTAACAAGTGCTAAAGAAGAAATCGAAAGAGCGTATGGAAAAGAATATTCTAATCCAACGAAATATAAAACAAAGAGCAGCAATGCACAAGAAGCTCACGAAGCGATTCGTCCAACTGAGTTTTTCACCCATTCAATAGAAGGAGATCGCGATGATGAACGGCTATATGATTTAATATGGAAGCGTTCAATCGCTTCTCAAATGTCAAATGCAAAGCTGGAAAGAACGACAATAAAAATCGTAAGCAATTCTATTTCTGAGCATTTTCAAGCAAAAGGAGAAGTTATCAAATTTGATGGTTTCTTGAAAGTATATCTTGAATCCGATGTCGATCAGGATGATGAAGAAGACGATGAAGATGGATTGCTTCCAGATGTGAAAGCTGGTGAAAAGGTTAATAGCGATGAAATTATTGCTACAGAGCGTTTTTCAAGACCACCTTCTCGATATGCAGAAGCTTCTTTAGTGAAGAAAATGGAAGAATTAGGCATTGGTCGACCTTCAACGTATGCTCCAACAATTTCTACGATTCAAAAACGTGGCTATGTTGAGAAAAATGAGAGAGAAGGAAATGAACGTAAATACCTTGTTAAGAAATTAATCAAGAACGAATTGATTGAAGAAGTTCGAACTGAAACAACAGGGAAAGAAAAGAATAAACTTTCTCCAACCGATATTGGGATCGTTGTAACTGATTTCTTGAGCGAACACTTTGAAAGAATAATGGATTATAACTTTACTGCGAAAGTGGAGGAGGAGTTTGATGAAATTGCGAAAGGGTTGATTCAATGGACTGAAATGCTACATAAGTTTTATGATCCATTCCATAAAAATGTTGAAGATACCTTAGAACATTCAGAAAGAGCAACTGGTGAACGTGAATTAGGAGTTCATCCCGTGAGTGGTAAAAAAATAATTGCACGAATTGGACGTTTTGGACCAATGATTCAAGTAGGTGACGAACTAGTAGATGGCGAAAAACCACAGTTTGCTTCACTTCAAAAAGATCAATCTATTGGAAGTATAACACTGGAAGAAGCATTAGAATTATTTAAAATGCCCCGAACTTTAGGTGAATTTGAGGAACTTGTAGTGAAGGCAAATGTAGGCCGTTTTGGTCCATATATTCAACATGGAAAAATATTCGCTTCTATTCCAAAGGAGGAAAGCCCGATGAATATTACTTTTGAGCGCGCTGTTGAAATCATTCTCGAAAAGAGAGAGTCTGACGCAAATAAGTTGATTAAAAGCTTTACCGAGCAGGAAGATATGCAATTGTTGAATGGACGTTGGGGACCATATTTGAAGATTGGAAAAAACAATTTTAAATTACCAAAAGGTACTGAAGCCGAAAAACTTACGTACGACGAATGTATCACAATTTCGAAAAATCAACCGAAGGGTAAAAAGAAGCCAGTTAAGAAAAAGTAATTTCATTCTTGATTTTATTTTTTTAAGTGTCTTGAGAGGGATTTTCAAAAACCTTTTGAACAAATCAATATGTAATACTTTCAGATGTCTGTTTGTTTACAAAAACAATATTGATTTAAATTTGAAGAAAAATTCTGAATGAAGGATCTATCTATTTATTTCACACAAGCACATTTTCAAAACGATTGCACAGATCAAAAAATTGGAGAATCAATAATTAGCTATAAAAATGATTCGTTTCCAGAAATTGAAAAAGGTGGTGTGGCTATTTTTTATGTCCCTGAATTCAGAGGAGAATCATCCAATCAGTTTGATAATAAAGCTGAATTTTTCCGGTCTTTTTTCTATGATTTAAATCGAGGTATTAGTTGGAACATGCCAATATATGATTTAGGCAATGTCCTACCTGGTCAAGATTTAAAAGACACCTATTTTGCTGTAAGCCAAATCGTTTCCGAATTAGTTAAAAATAAAGTTATACCTTTTATAATAGGAGGAAGTCAAGATTTAACCATTGCAATGTATAAAGGGTATGAGCAATTAGAACAAATGGTTAATTTATGTTGCATCGATCACCAATTAGATTTAGGCAATCCAGATAGCGAGCCAACATCGAATGGTTTTTTAAGTCATCTTTTATTACAAAGACCTTGTTATTTGTTTAATCATGCTAATATTGGGCTACAGACTCCTTTTGCTTCTAAAACAGAATTGGATTTGTTTGAGAAATTGTATTTTGATACATGTCGACTTGGTGAATTCAATACTGATTTCAGAAAGGCTGAACCTCATTTGAGAAATTCAGAT
>JBIIWQ010000161.1:0-5365 GCA_044338805.1 Crocinitomicaceae bacterium | reverse complement strand
CAATAAATCTGTCTTGAATATAATTTGTTTTCTCCCGGCTAACTTATATAGTACTTCCTTTAACGACCAAGCCGTTGTCATTTCATCCTCCGAAGCAACATCCAGCTCGGTAATTTCATTAGTAGAAAGAAATTTTGGAAATAGTTTTTTCGCCTTGTTTCGCTTTGGTTCTAAATCTAATCCGATTTTAAAATCTTTACAAAGCGCGATACCAACCACTCCAGGAGCATGACTTATGGAAATGAAACCTTCGTTATCTATATAAGGTGCGCCGTGCTCGTCATAATGAATATGCTCAAAGCCAAATAAGCGATGGCGAAGAATTCGCGTTGCAACAAATTCACATTGCCGATTTATATTGGTAAAAGAAAAATAACGTTCCCTTTCCTGATCAGTTAAATTGTCTAAATAATCGGAAGGAATAAATGCTTTGTAATGCATTAAATGCACTTCAATTTTTTTTAAATGTATGTTTTCTTGGATAAACGGCACTACTTAGAATTTTTACAAAAAAACGAAATTTTATTAACATAGGTTAGACTTGTATAAAAACATTGAAAATGAGACAAAAACTATTATTTTATGATATAAATGGGACTAATTTTGTTAATGAAAGTTAATCTAATGTTATTTAATTTTATTTAACATTAGTGTATTGAAAATGTTTTTTTCTATATTTACCAGCTTTCTTGCAACAAAATAGTTTGAAATTTAAACTGTACTTATGTTACGAAAACTTAACTTGTTATTAATAGGTGTCTTATTCACAGTCACTTATGGTTTTTCCCAAACGGGAATGGGTTCTATAAAAGGGACGATTAAAGATGGAGACACGAAACAACCAATAGCATTTGCTAAAGTAGTGTTGTTTCAAGGCGGAAGCGTTAGAGGTGGTGCAACATCAGATTTTGATGGTAAATTTCAAATTAATTCAATTAATGCTGGGGTTTATGATATCGAAGTAAGAAATGAATCTGAAGGATATCAGCCGACTTCTCTTACAGGTGTAATTGTATCTTCTGATAACATCACATTCTTAGATAATTTAACTATTGCCAAAGCAAAAGAAGCAAAGGAAATTCAAGAAGTTAAGATTGTAGCTTACCGCGTACCTTTAATTGATAAAGATGGTGGTGCTTCAGGAGCAACAATCACACGAGAAGATATCGCGCGTTTACCAGTTCGTTCTGCTGCAGGCGTGGCATCAACAGTTGGTGGTGTTAATTCGAATGAAGGTTCGGGTGAGATTTCTGTGCGTGGTTCACGTTCTGATGGCACGTACTTTTATATTGATGGAATCAAAGTACGTGGTTCTGCCAATCTTCCAAAATCTTCTATTGAAGAGGTTACCGTAATTACAGGAGGTATTCCAGCAAACTACGGTGATGCAACAGGTGGTATCATTTCCGTTACTACGAGAGGTCCTTCTGCAAAATATTTCGGTTCAATCGAAGGTGTTTCTTCAGGATTATATTTTAAAGGTAAAGATCCAGATGGGTATGATGGCAAAGTATTCGGTTTAGATAAATTTGGATATAACCTTGTTGAAGGAATGTTCTCAGGTCCTTTGTGGATGCAAAAAGATTCGCTTGGAAATAAAGTTAAGCCACGTTTAGGTTTCTTGATTTCTGCCAATTTAACAGATCAATTAGATAGCCGTCCATTAAAAGGTGGTAGCTATAGAATTAAAAAAGATGTGCGCGATTCATTATTAGCAAACCCATTACGTCCAACATCAACTGGTCAAGGTACATACAGTAATGCACAATTTTTAAGAAAATCAGATTTTGAAAATACTCCTTGGAGAATGAATGCTCGAAGCACAGTAATTTCAGCTCAAGGAAAAATTGATGTTAATACAGGGCCTACCGTCAATTTAACATTTGGTGGTTCTATGAACTACAGCAATAGCAATAATTATTCTTACACTAATTCACTTTTGAATTTTGGTAACACTGGGGTTTCTAAATCATTAGACTGGAGAGTATTTGGTCGTTTAACGCAACGTTTCATAAATGATACTGAAGGAAGTGCTTCAAAATTAAAATCATTTGTGTATTCATTAATGGTGGATTTCACAAAAACAAAAGATGATACGTACGATCCAAACCACAAGTACAATATCTTTAATTATGGTCATGTAGGTACATTTACAACATCAAGAACTCCAAGTTATGAATTTGATAATGATAAATTGATGTATATTCATAATGGGTTCCGTGATAATGAAGTAAGATTTTCGCCTTCAGAAACAAATGCGCAGTTAGCTGCAATTACTACTCAATATTATGATATTTATGCTGATTCACCTGATGGCAATTATAATAATCTTTTCCAAATTCAGCAAGGTAACGCACTTAGAAATGGTGATGTACCAGGAAGTGTTTATGGTATTTGGAGTAATATTGGTTCACCTTACAACTATTTTGGGAAAACTGAAACAGACCAATTGCGTGGAACAGGTTCTTTTGCAGTAAATGTCGGAGATCATTCAATTTCTTTTGGATTTGAATTAGAGCAACGTTGGGATAGAGGTTGGACCGCTGGAGCGAATGGCCCAACTGGAATTTGGTCAATTGCACGTCAATTAACAAATTTCCATATTAGAGAATTAGACATGAATAGCGGTGTGATTTCAGATTCTGGTTCTTTCAAGGCTATTACGTATAACCGTTTAAATACAAGTAATGCGTACAATGAAACAACGAATAATATTGATTATAATCAAGATGGTGTTATAGGAAGTTATGGTGGTCAAGAAAATAGTGATCAACAATCATTCTTTGATTACAATTTAAGAAACTATTTACACGATAACGGAATGATATCTAATGGTGGTGCAGGATCAGAATATATTGATATTGACCAATATGACCCAAGTATCTATAAATTTGATATGTTCTCTCCAGACGAATTATTGAACAGTGGAAATTCTTTTGTTTCTTATTGGGGTTATGACCACACTGGTAAAAAAGTATCAGGTCAAACAGATATCAATAAGTATTTTAATGAATTTGACAAAAATGGAAATTACAAAAGATTTGTTGGAGCATTTCAGCCTACATATATTTCAGGATATATTATGGATAAATTTGCATTCAATGACTTAGTATTTAACGTTGGTGTGCGTGTCGATGTATTCGATGCAAATCAACCAGTATTGAAGGATCCATATTTATTTTATAATGCAAACACTGTTGCTGAAGCAAAAGAGTTGCTTGCAAATGATGCAACACAATATGCGTGGGTTAAAATTCCTGAGGCAATGGGAGATGATTATACTGTTTATGTAAATGACGTAAATAATCCTTCTGCAATTAATGGGTTCCGTATTGGTAACAATTGGTATGATGCTGAAGGAATTCAAGTTGAAAATCCAAAGGTTATTGAAGGAGCAACAGGTATTCAACCATGGTTGTTAGATCCTTCGCAAGAAACGCCAAACGAAACAGCTTTTGAAGATTTTAAAGCGGCAATCAATATTATGCCTCGTATCGCTTTCTCATTCCCTATTTCTGATGAAGCATCTTTCTTTGCACATTATGACATTTTAACAAAACGTCCTACTTCCGGTGCTCGTTTTGACCCATTTCAATATCAGTTTTTGACAAATAACACAAAGAATAATTCTAATTTGAAGCCTGAAACAACGGTCGATTATGAAATTGGTTTCCAACAAGTGTTGTCTAAAACATCGTCTTTGAAAATTTCAGCATTCTATAGAGAACAAAGAAATAATGTTCAATTAATCAATGTTTTTAATGCTTATCCTCAAACATATAGCACGTTCGGTAACCGAGATTTCGGTACAGTAAAAGGTATGACTATATCGTATGATATGAGAAGAACTGGTAATTTGAGAATGACTGCTAATTATACATTACAGTTTGCTGATGGTACTGGATCTGACGCTACATCAGCATCAAGTTTAGTCAATGCTGGATTACCTAATTTGCGTTATTCTGCTCCTTATAATTATGACCAACGTCACGCATTTGCTATCACAATGGATTACCGTTATGGTGAAGGTGCTAACTACAATGGACCCGTAATTAATGATTTCAATTTACTTGAAAACACAGGATTAAATATCGTTTCTAATATTTATTCAGGTTCACCATACTCATCTCAAACGTTTATAACAGATGCTGGAATTGGAAATATGGCGGCAGGACAAAATGGAACAATAAATGGATCTCGTTTACCTTGGTCATACAGATTGGATTTACAATTAGATAGAACATTTAATTTGGAATTCGGTAAAGATGATGCTAAGAAGAAAACAACATTCTTGAACGTTTATATCCGTGTTACAAACATGTTGAATCAATCGAATTTATTAAGTGTTTATAGAGCAACTGGTAACTGGAATGACGATGGTTATTTAGCTGCAGCAGCAAATCAAACATCAATTCAAAATCAACTAGATGAGCAATCATTTAGAGATTATTACACAATGAAAATTCAAAATGCTTTTAATATTAGTTCACCAAGAACTATTCGTTTGGGTATTAAATTTGATTTTTAATTCATAATAGAAAACAATTATGGCAAAGCAACTAATAACAGTTATTCTAGGAGTATCAATTTTTTGGTCTAATAGTGCACTTTCGTACCTAGGGCCAAACGATAAGCCAGGAAAAGTTAGCACGACGCAAATATTGAAGGGTGCAAATTGTGCACCATCAGCAGCGAAACTAATTATGCAATTCAATGATGTTAAAGCATTGATCGAAACAGGAGGAAGTATGTTCCAAAACAGAGCGGCAGCTGTAGCTTCTTACGAAGTTCCTAAAGGAAGTGGATTAAATGCCATTTTCGCAGGTGCACTTTGGATGGGTGGTACAGATGTAAATGGACAGTTGAAATTAGCAGCTTTGCGTTATCGTGAAGGAAATGATTTTTGGCCTGGTCCGTTAACCGTAACACCAAATAGTGGAACTTACAATCCATTGTATCCAGTAGGGGATGATGTGGTACGTGATTTTGGTGAGGCAAATATTGACCCAGATCAGTGTATAGCGTATGATCAATTTTATACAATTCGAAAAGCGGAAATAGTGCGTTATAGTATTTGGTGGGAATGTACTAATGGTGTAACGACTGATGGTTGTGATGATATTACAGAACCAACTGCTGATGAATTAAACCGTATTTATGGATGGCCAGCTCATGGAGATGTTTCTAGAGGACAAGATTATTTCTTAGCTCCTTATTATGATAGAAACGCTGATGGTGTTTACAATCCACAACTTGACGGAGATTATCCTTGGTATGATGATATCATGGGTAGAGACGATATCGAATGTGGTGTTGATAGAAGAATCTCTTTATTCGGAGATGAGACGCATTGGTGGGTTTTCAA
>JBIIWQ010000038.1:0-11598 GCA_044338805.1 Crocinitomicaceae bacterium | reverse complement strand
TTCTCTTTTGCAACAAGTGATGAAGTAAATAGAATGACTTTCTATAACTATGAATTAATAAATAGAGGAACACAAACATTGTACGATACTTATTTTGCACAATATTTAGATGCAGACGTTGGGAATTATAATGATGATTATGCTGGTTGTGATGTATCAAGAGGTTTAGGATATATGTACAATGGTGATTTAGTAGATGAAACTAATGGCGGTAAACCTGGCTATGGAGAGAATCCACCAGCAATTGGATGCGATTTCTTTGAAGGTCCATATCAAGATGCAGATGATATTGACAATGTTGGCCCTTATTTTAATGAGGTTACCCAACTTAATGTTGTTCCTTCAGTATTAGAAGCAATTGCTGGTAAAGGAATTGTTTACAAAGGTGTAGGTATTGGATATTCAGATGGTCTTGTGGATAATGAGCGATTTGGGATGAGACGTTTTACGTATTACACGTCAACAGGGGCTGCGGCTTATAGTGATCCAACAACGGCAGCAGCATATTATAACTACATGAACGGTGAATGGTCTAATGGTTCTGAAATGTTCTACGGTGGAATGGGATATGATGGTTCAAGTGGTGTACAAACTGTACCTT
Source organism: Crocinitomicaceae bacterium (assembly GCA_044338805.1). Lineage (GTDB taxonomy): Bacteria > Bacteroidota > Bacteroidia > Flavobacteriales_D > Crocinitomicaceae > M0103. The sequence continues at coordinate 10,997 of JBIIWQ010000038.1, read as the reverse complement.
CAGATTACATGTTTCCAAGTGATTCAGATCCATTACATTGGGCGACTGGTGGTGTTGATATGTCTGGTCTTTTTCCAAATGGATGGGATGAATCTACAAATAATAATGCTGCTGGAGATAGAAGATTCGTTCAATCTGCTGGTCCATTTATTTTGAAACCAGGTGCTGTGAATAATATTACCGTTGGTATTGTATTCGGTAGAGGTTCAGATGGTGATTTATTTTCTTCAGTAGAAGCGATGAAAAGAGCAGATACGAAAGCGCAAGCTTTATTTGATGCATGTTTTAAAATTTTAGATCCTCCCTCAGCTCCTAAATTAACAATTCAAGAATTAAATAATGAATTGATTCTTATGATTGAAAATCCTTATGGAAACAATTATAAGGAGCAATATGCTGAAGAGGATGAAATTAACATTACAGATCCAACGCTTGATAGATTTTTTAGATTTGAAGGTTACCAGATTTATCAATTGGCAAGTGAAGAAAGTTCAGTAGCTGATATTACAGATCCTAATTCAGCGCGTTTAGTTGCGCAATGTGATATTAAAAATAACATAAGCCGAATCGTAAATTTTGAATTTGATGAAGCTTTAGGATTTGCTGTACCTGTTGAGAAAGTTGATGGTGAAAATAAAGGATTAAGGCATTCTTTTCAAATAAAAGAAGATGCCTTTGCACAAGGGGTTAGAACTTTAGTGAATCATAAAACCTATTACTTTGTTGCTGTAGCATATGCTTTTAACCAGTTTAAGAAATATGTACCTACCGATCCATTGTACTTGGATGGACAAAAATTACCGTATATTTCTTCCCGTTTGAGTTATGATGGTACTGCAGTAAAATCTGTTTCGGCAATTCCACATAATCCTTCTCCTGAATTTTCTGGTACAAATCAACGTATTGGATACGGTTCATCTCCTAGAATTACCCGATTGGATGGTTATGGAAATGGTAATAGATCTTTAGAGTTTACAACTGCAACATTGAGTAACATCTTGAACAATGGATTTATGGAAAATCCAGAATATGAATATGGTGGTGGACCAATTAATGTTAAAGTTGTAGATCCATTGAATTTAGTTGATGGTTATTTTGAGTGCAAATTTAGAAATTATACACCTTCAAATTGGAATGCTGCAGATACAGCGAATTGGGTAATCTATCGTTATTCATCTAAAAATGGTGAACTCTTAGATTCTGTTTCTTCTGAAACAACAATAAAAATGGATAATGAACAAATTATTCCTCGATGGGGTGTATCAGTTCAGATTCATCAAGAGAAGTATTTGGGTTCTGGAAGTCAATATGATCGCACTACTTCGATTATAGATGCATCAATTGAATTTGCAGATTCTTCAAAACGTTGGTTAAGTTTGGTCCCAGATAATGACGCATTTTACCCTACAAACTGGGTACGTTCAGGAGATTACACACCTGGAGCAGATCCAGCTGCGGTCCCATACGATTGTAGACCAGACCTTTTACCTTATTTGAATCCTTGTAATTACAAAGATGAATCTGGTCAAGACCCTGATAAGCTTTTCTCTAAAATATTAGGAGGAGGAATTGCACCTCACAGAATGGTTGGATATCAAGCTGATTATATGCCTATGGCTTATTTTAATACAACCTCACCCGGATCGTATAAAAGTAATGCATCAATCAGCTTCTTGCCAAGTGTAAATATTGTTATTACCAGTGACAAATCACTTTGGACGCGATGTCCGGTTATTGAAATGGGAAGAACGCCTGCTTTAAACGTTGGTAGTGCGGCTGCAGGTGGAATGAGAAAAAGTGCAAGTGTAGACAAAAATGGTAATCCTGATGGAACAGGAAATGGTATGGGATGGTTCCCAGGCTATGCAGTTGATTTGGAGTCTGGTGCGCGCTTATACATGTCTTTTGGAGAGAATTCATTCCTTGCTGCTGAAAATGGAGCAGATATGATCTGGAATCCTTCAGATCGTTTTAGTGATGATATTGGTACTCCTTTATTGGGAGGAGTGCACCCAGTTTTCGTTTATAGTTATAAACAATTAACGATAAATAATTTTACAGCTGGTTATGATTTCCCTGCTTATGATAAGAATAGTGCAGAAGAAAATGGTGGAAATGCTCTTTATCAAAAAATGTTAAGTGTTGAATCAAACAGTTCTTCAGCTAAAAGAGAATTATATGGCAGTTTATCTTGGATTGCTTATCCATTGTTGCAATTTGGACAAACGCTTAATTCTACTGATGTCACTATTAAACTAAGAGTTAATAAGGAGTATAAAAACTTCGTTGGGTCTGGTGAAAATGGTGGTAAGCCAATGTACTCTTGGTCTATGGATGACATTTCAACACTTGAAGCTAGTCAAGATCAAAGAGTGGAAGCACTCAAATTAATTAATGTTGTACCAAATCCTTATTATGCTTTTTCTGAATATGAAAGAACAAGACTAGACACAAGAGTGAAAATCACGAATTTGCCGCAAATTTGTACCGTTAGAATTTATACCGTAAATGGTAAGTTAGTTCGAACATTCAAGAAAGATAGTGAAGTAACTTCAATTGATTGGGATCTAAATAATAGTAAGGCAATTCCAGTCGCTGGTGGTGTATATTTGATACATGTTGAGGTTCCTAACGTTGGTGAAGTCATATTGAAGTTCTTTGGAGGAATGAGACAAGTTGACACACAAGGTATTTAATTGACTTTTAATATTTTTGAAATGAAAAATAGTATGATATCTATAAAAAGTGTTCTTTTCGTTGGAGCTACATTATTCAGTTTGACTTCTTTCGCTGGTAATGAAGATCGAGTTGGTTCTGCTGGAGCTACGCAATTATTGGTAAATCCTTGGGCCCGCAGTGCGGCATTAGGAGACGCTGGAGTTGCCTCTTCTAATGGTTTAGAAGCCACCTTTCTAAACATTGCAGGACTAGCGACTCTTGATAAAACTCAGATAAAATTTAATTACAGTAATTGGATGGGAAATGCAGGAATTTCTTTTAATTCTGCCGGAATTGCACAAAGAGTTTCTGAATCTGATGTTATCGCAGTTAGCATTCAATCAATGAATTTCGGTGATATTCCAATTACTACAGTTGCAAATCCAGAAGGGGATATTGGTTTCTTTTCTCCAAGAGCGACTATCTTCAATGTTGGTTATGCTAGATCATTTTCAGCTTCTATTTCTGGAGGAATAAATTTTAAAATTATTTCTGAGAATATTTCGAACTTGAAAGCTTCAGGAATGGCAATTGATGCTGGAATTAGATATGTTACTGGTGAAAGAGATCAAATTAAATTCGGAATCGCATTGAAAAATGTTGGTCCTACAATGAGATACAAAGGAGATGGTTTAACACAACAAGTGAGTTATAATTCAACGAGTATCATCGCATCATTGGATGAGAGATCTGCAACTTTTGAAATGCCTTCTTTACTATCAATTGGTGGTTCTTATGATTTTATTATCAATGAAAATAATAAGTTGAACGTTGCAGCAACATTTACAGCTAATTCTTTTTCTAGGGATCAGTATCGTTTAGGTCTTGATTATGCAATGACTGGTGAAAAGGTAGCATTCAATTTCAGAGCTGGATATGTCTACGAAAAGTTTCTATTCTCTGCAGAAAATAGATCGAATGCTTTAGTAGGTCCGACGGCTGGGTTTTCTGTTGACGCGTTAGTTGGAGAAAATAAAAGTGCGTTAGGAATTGAATACGGTGTAAGATTTGCCGGTATATTTGGTGTTATTCATACAATTGGTGCAACTATCAGTTTGAAGTAAACCTAAATTTTTATATATTTGTTATTCAAGAGAGTCCTTTGGGGCTCTCTTGTTTTTGTTTAGTATAAAAGGATTAAATCATTAAGAATGTCACAAATAAGTTATTATACAGCGGAAGGATTAAAAAAATTGAAAGATGAATTGCATGAAATGAAAACGGTGCAACGACCTTCTATTTCTAATCAAATTGCAGAAGCCCGCGATAAAGGCGATTTATCAGAGAATGCTGAATATGATGCTGCAAAAGAAGCTCAAGGTCTGTTAGAAATGAAAATAGCTAAGTTAGACGCGATTGTAGCTTATGCTCGTGTAATTGATAATACTAATATCGACAATTCGAAAGTTTTTATCCTTTCGAAAGTTAAAATTAAGAATCTAGCGAACGGAATGGAAATGGAATATATGCTTGTTGCAGAAAATGAAGCAAGCTTAAAAGACAAGAAAATTTCTATTGACTCTCCAATTGGTAAAGGCTTGTTGGGTAAAAAACAAGGCGAAATTGCTGAAGTTCAAACTCCGAATGGAATTATTCAATTCGAAATTGTTGACATATCACGATAATGAGTTCGATATTTACTAAAATAGTTCTTGGAGAAATACCTTGTTACAAAGTGGCTGAAAATGATAAGTTTTTAGCTTTTTTGGATATTACACCAATTAAAAAAGGACATGTTTTAGTAATTCCAAAGAAGGAAGTAGATTATATTTTTGATATTGAAGATGAATTGCTTTCTGAAATGATTGTTTTTGCTAAAACTGTCGCTATCAAAATGAAAAAAATCCTTCCATGTAAAAAAGTTGGAGTAACAGTAATCGGTTTGGAAGTTCCACATGCTCATATTCATTTGGTACCAATGAATGTTTTGCATGATATGAATTTTACAAATCCCAAATTGAGTTTTGAAAAGTTGGAATTTGAAGATTTAGCCAATCAGTTATTTAATGCATAGCAATGTTTTGGTTTAATTATTGTCAATTGATTGTAATTAATAGTAATACTTAAGTGAAATCACAGTTACAATATAAATTTTTAAGTCTTGTTTTCTTCATTCTAGTAGGAGGAAAAGTTTTGGCTGTTGAACCACCTTTAAATATTCTTTTTATTGGCAATAGCTTCACGCACATGAACAGTATGCCTAAAATGTTTGATCGAATAGCAACGTCGAACAAGCAAAAAGTTCATGTTGAAATGAGTGCAAAAAGTAATCATACGTTCAAAATGCATTGCGAACGCCCAGAAATGTTTGATAAAATCAAATCACGAAAATGGGATTATGTGATTATACAAGGGTTTAGTAGAGAATTAATTGATGATTACAACTACATTGATACTGCATGTATGCCTTATTTTAACGAGATTGTCGATTCAATTTATTTAAGTAATCCCTGCACAAACATCTTATTATATGAAACGTGGGGCTATAAAAATGGGTTAAATGATAGCACGCATGTCATGTCGTTCGATGCTATGACCGATTTCATTGAGCGCGGATATAAGTACTTGTCTGAATTGTATAATATCCCAATTGTGCCAGTTGGTAAAGTATGGCAGGACGTGACAAATAAACACAAAGGGATTAATTTATATGCTGAAGATTTAGCACATCCAAGTCAATATGGATCTTATTTAGTGGCTTGTTCTTTTTATACGGCAATTTTTAAAAAGTCAGCTGACGATAGTTTTACAGATGGATTAGATCCCGTTAAAATAAAAGCTATTCATGCGTCTGCATATAATTACATATTGACCAATATCGACATGTATAAGTTGAAAATGAATTCGATGTTTGTGTCAAGTGAAAAATTGAAAAATGGTAATTTAAAAGTTCGTTGCAAAGAATATTTCCGTGATGCCGATTCTGTAAGATGGGATTTTGGTGATGGGAAATTCTCTAATTATCATTCATTGAGTCATGTTTATACGAAAGAAGGCACGTATCTAATTAAACTAACTGTTTATGACCAATGTGGCGTAAGGGTTTTATTTAAACAGGAAACGCTGAAAAAAGTAAAAGTTACGCCCAAAACAACTTCTCCTCCAAAGCAGTAAGCAAACGTAAGTGAGTTTATAGTTAAGATTTTATAGTGATTTCCTTGAGCTTTTTCCGAAGGGTTTATAGTTGAAGTTGTGGGTTATGAGAGACCAAGTGATGAGATTACAGTTTGCTTTCTATGTGGACTATGTGCCTATGTGGTTAAAAAGTGATGAGTTTAGTACTGATAGTTTGTTTTCTCTGTGCACTGTGTCCTAGTGGTTATTATATATCTTTGTTATTGAATTTTTTCCTAACTGGAATAATTATGTCTAAGACTTTATTCAAGAATTTGGTAAGTGGGTCTATGTAATAAATCATTACTACAAACAAAGTAATGAAAAGTGCAGCTCCAATTCCAGCTTCATAAGGATTCAACGGATTGTGTGATTTACTAAAGAATGTTCCAATTCCAATTCTAATTACCGCTCCATAAAGTAACATCATATGGATAATAAAAATGGACAAGGTATTTTGCCCAATTTTGATGAACAGATTTTCTTTGATTTTAACTAACTTTTCAAAAGTTGCTAATATCCCAAGTACAATTAAAACCCATCCTAGCGTTTCAAATAACCAGTTGGCACGAACTAAATAGTTGACATCTCCATAGATACTTTTAACACAAAAATTAATGAAATGAAGAATTTCTGTTGAGTAAAAAGTAAGTGTTAGCCCCATACCAAATAGGAACATAGGGATATTCCATTTGGTTTTGTTGATCCATTTTGAATGTAAAAGAACACCAATTCCAGCTCCAAAAAACGTATATCCTAAATTTGGTGCGAGTGGAAATAAAGAGCGACTTGATGGTGCATGAATCATGTTTTGAAGAAAGTTCGGCCAACCATAAGGCCATCCAACTTTTACTCCGTCAACTTTGATTTCGCTTAAAGGTGCATAAAGACTAAAAATCAAACAGGATACCCCAAAATAATAAACCCAAAGAGGAATTACTTTTGTTAATTTATACAAACCATAAACAAGTAATAATAAGAGTATTCCATAAGCAATACATTGAAGAATATGGAAACTATTTGGATTCAATAAATATCCCCAAAAAAGTAATTCTAAAACGCGCTTAAATCCTTTTTTAACACGGTCATTGCCGAAATAGGGTTTGTTATCTGTTCCAAACAATAAATAAACGAAAATCATCCCGGTCATTGTGAGAAACATTGGAGATGTATATCCTCGGATGATGTGCCATATATCGTAAACCAAGAAATCAGGATTTACAAAATGGGGATCAGGACTCCTGAACTGTTCACCTAATGTCAAATCAATAAAATGACCTTCTAACATCAATAAAATAGCAAAGGATCTTGCGATATCAATGAAATAGATGCGAGGGCGCTTTACGACAGGAAGAATGGATTCTCTAGACATTTATTAAATAGTTGAAAGCAAAGATACATAAATGTCAAGTTTCATCAAGTCTTTTGTATTGAATGATTTAAAATCCTTCACCATTAATCATTACACTAATGGGCTGAGGATATCCGTTGAAATAAATAGTAACTGGAAAAGAAAATAATCCTTTAGGTAATGTTTTGTTTGATTCAAAAATAAATGGAACAGTTGAGTTTCCATTTATAACTTTAGGAATTGTCACTTTAACATAGTCATTTTCGATTTCAATTCGGTCAATTTCTAAAACTGCATTTCCTTTGTTTTTAAATTGAAGTGTTTTTGAAAATTGAGCTATTTGCGATGTTGCAGCCAAATCAATAAATCGGGGCGATAAATCAGTTATAAATAACAAGCTATCGTCTTGGATATAATCAACACTTTGGACCTCGATTTTTCGCTCTATGGCAGCCGCTCTGGAATAAACAGAATTCTTTTGATCATGGAAATTATCACTCGTTAATTTGTTAGCAGTATATTCTCCAAAAGGAACTTGATTGAAAAGAACTTTACCTCCATTTGGAGCGTTATTCATCAAATAAGGAAGAAATATTCCATTTTCATAGGCCATTAAATAATTCACTAAGGAAGAAATTCTTCTTTTTGTTAAACTAACATTGTAATCTGTTTTAGCCAATGGACTAGCAAATCCTTTAACAGTGATATTTATTTTCGATCCTTTTTGTAATTCCTCTAACAGCAAATCACGGAATAAACACAAATCTTTTACACCTTGATCTACATATTCGATAAAGAAACTTTCAATATCTTCTTTTGCTTCTTCGGATTTTTCGCCACTCAATCCGCTTGAATATTCCAATTGATATTTATCTAACATTGCACGATATTCACCGTATCCATCTATATAATTAACTTTTGTCAATGTGTCTCTTGATTTTGGATCTGGACAATCATTGTGGAAATATAATGTTACAGGTAATCGTTTGTTTAGATCAGCTAATGTTTCTTTAGGCGTCGGTATTTTAATTTTTAATGGAGGAAAAGTGGTGAATATGTCACTACAACATGTTGGATTTTTACTAAACATCACACCTAATCGATTACTTGAAAAATACGATGTATCTCCACTTTTGAAATAATATAAATCATTTGCTGGCGAATTGTATGGCAATCCAATGTTTTGCGGATCTTCAAATTGTGTTTGATAATGAACTTTGAAAATGTCATAGCCCCCAAAACCATCTAACCAAGAAGATGAAAAATAAAGTGTATTGCTTGTTTTGTCCCACCATGGACTCAAATCATTATCGAGTGAATTGATGGTTTTGACATTTCTAACTTTAGAAAATTGATTGCCATTTTTGATTGCTGAAAACCAAATATCCATTCCTCCTTCTGTTCCTTCTCGATCTGATGAGAAGAAAAGCACTTCTTGTCCATCCAATTCTCCAACACATGGCATTGTTGTATTGGAGCCTTCTTCATTAATTATAGCTCCCAAAGAATCAATTGATGACCATTTCCCATTATCAAAATTAGCGACCATAATTTTACATTTGTAATTATAGCCTTCATCTGCACACAAACTGAAATAGAATCGTTTTCCATCAGCTGAAAAAGTTCCATTACCCGTATTCAGCTTTTCCATCATTAAATCTTCAATTCTGCTTGACTTTTCAAAAATCCCTTCTTTTAATTCAGATTGAAATAAGCGTGTTTTATAGGTTTTGGAATAAACCTCTTCTGCCGTGTTTATTGAATCCGCGCGAAGCGACGAAAAAACTAAAACCCCATTATGGAGATTGTGACCAAATTCGGAATCAAATGAATTGACAGTTTCTGGTAAGCGCAAATAATTTACCTTCACTGTGTCTTTAATTGCTGATTTAGCCCATAAACAAGATTCAAGTTCTCGTTTAGATTTTAAATATTCGTAACTTTTTTTGTCTTTGTAGAATTTCTTTTTTGCTTTTTTAAATGTTTCAAGTGCTTCATCATATTTGCCATTATGCTTTTGCATCAAACCTAAATTGACCAATGACATAGGATAAATACCTCCCTGTTCTCTGTCATAAACTTTTGCATAATAGTATTCAGCTTTTCGGTAATCTTTGTATGATTTTAGCGTTTCAGCATATTTCCATAAAGTAGTAACTGAATTAGAATCAAGTTCCATTGCTTTTTCATATAACTCAACAGCATAGTAATAATCACCTTTATTGTATTTTTCTTCGGCGTGTTTCAAATATGCACCTAATTTGGATTGACCAAAAAGAGGGCTACTTGATGCAAGAAAAATAAATAGTATTAGATGAAATCTGGACATACGCGATGTGCAATTTTTTTAGGTTTAAAATGGTGTAAAATATAGCGGGTTGCAATTTCGATTCCTCCTCTTAAATTGCTCGCTGGAACTAATTTTGAAAAATTGACATCATAACTTAATCCAATAAACCAATCTTGATAATCTAGTCCAATACTTATGTAGGCGGCATCTCTATTTCTATACCACAATCCGGCGTAAAATGCACGATATGTGCCAGCTCTATCAACAAGTGTATATTTTACTGATGAGCCTAGGTTTATTTCTCTGTATTTTCCTTGAATAGAAATATTAATACCAGGAACCAAGTCCCAATCAATATCCAATTTGAATAATCCTTTCGCAAAGATATTCATGCGGATATCTCTTGGAATTGTTTGTGTATAAAACCCTTGATTTGGCCTATTCAAATTATATAATCCAATGCCAGTAGTTATTTTTTGTCGTTTGTTCTTATAATATTCATATACAGCTCCAACTCCGAGTGAAAGATTGGTCTTGCGATCTGTTTGATACAATTCATTCGTAGGAAGATTTGGGTCGAAATATGCACCATTGAATTGATTGTCAAAGTATAATTGATCCCAATTTATTTGTCGGTGATTCATTCCTATATTAATTCCGGGACGAATACAATGCATGGAATCTTTCGAGAGTTTAATTAAATAGGAAGCATTTCCTTGGATTTCAGTTGTACGAAGTTTGCCATCACCAACCGCATCATGAAAAAACAATAAACCGAGTCCAATATTTTTTTTAGTAGTAAGATGCATGTCTGCAGAAAACGAAATCGTACTAAAAGGAACCGTTACACTTCGCCATTGATCTCTGTAATTTGCCACAAAGCGATAATCTCCATTAAAATGTCCAGCGTTGCCAGGGTTTTGAAAGATTGGAATGTCATTGAATTGCGACCAATGAATATCTTGACCAATGCTATGAAATGCAAAGGAAAAAACACTAAGTATTATGTGTGCTGTGATTCTCAATTCAATCTTATTTGAAGATGAAATTACAAAAAATAAAAATAAAAAATCATCAATGAATAAATGAGACAATCAAATTTAGTTTCGAATGGCATTTTTACAAATAATCTCTTGTTTCACTGTTATTTAAGATAAAGTGTACAGATAGAAATACGTGATTATACGTATTTCATTCAGATAACTTTAAAAAGTGAGATATCGATCGATTTGTTGGTAGATATTTGTTCTATGAATTCATTGTCTCGAAACCGATGAATTGAACAAAAACTTATGCAAATGTTTAGAAGAGTTATGAAAAATTTAAAATTCATAGTAGTTTTAATCCTATTAATGAATCATTTTGGTCTGAATGCTCAAACCTATAATGTTGCTTACAATACCATTAATTTTGGTGGTGCAGGTGTTACAATAACGAACAAAGTTGGAACTGGAACAGCATTAAATAATATCGTTCTATACCAAAACGTAATAACAATTGGAGGTCAACAAATCGATGCAATAG
>JBIIWQ010000165.1:0-5304 GCA_044338805.1 Crocinitomicaceae bacterium | reverse complement strand
GATTAAGACAGGAGCAAAGTCATAATATTGTTTACCATTATATTCCAACTAATCCAGAAGATAAACTGAAGGATGAAAATGATCTATAACTGTTCCTGTGCCAAATGAAACTTCATCCCATGTTTTAGCGGGTAATTCAATGCAATAGTATTCACTTGTTCTCATTGAAAGCGTTTCATCAGTCAAATAAGAAGCAAATTCAGAAATACCATCATTGTGACCGATAATCATTAATTCTTTTCCGTGATTGAGTTCCCAGATTTTCTTTAAATAAGTTTCACGGTCACATAAATATAAATCTGTTGAAAATGTTGTTTTGCCAACATTGATTAAATGTTGAAGTATTGAATAGGTTTCTTTTGTTCGAACTGCCATTGAGCAAAATGTTAATTCTGGTTGGATTTCCTTATTTTGTATATATGAGCCCAATACATTAGCTTGAACAACGCCTTTTGGAAGTAATTTGCGATCAAAATCATTTCCTGAAAGTGAAACCGATGCAGTCTTGGCATGACGAATAAGATGTATTTTCATTTTTTGACAGTAAAAACCCAACCATTAAACAAAATTGTTCGTTCAAATATACTGAAAACAGATCATATTTTGATTGGGTTATAAAATGGGGGAGATGTTGTGTTAGATTTTGAGAAATAAAGGGTATATTGCATAGTAACTTCAAAATAAAGCGCTTAATTCAAATTATGGATGTCACGTCTGATATATTAAATGCATGTAAACGTGATGACCGTAAAGCAATACAGTTTCTATATGAACATTGCTTTAAAAAGCTTATGCCAATATGTTACCGTTATCATAACAATGAAGAAGATGCCCGATCCTCTCTGAATATTGGTTTTATGAAAATATTAAATGGTTTAGAAACTGTGGCTGAAGATGTGAATTTTAGTGCTTGGTCTAAACGAATAATGGTGAATACATTAATTGATGAATACCGAAAAAAGAAGAATTATTTAAGTCATATATCGGTAAAAGAAACAGAGCGAGAATTGGATTTCCATGCTGAGTCTTCAGTAAATGAAGCTGAAAGTGATTTAGGATATGAAACACTGCTAAAACTAATCAATCAACTGCCAGAAATAAGTGGAAAAGTATTCAATCTATACATTATTGATGGCTTTAATCACAAGGAAATTGGCGATTTGTTAGGAATATCAGAAGGAACGTCAAAATGGCATTTGTCAACAGCAAGGAAAATATTGAGAGAAAAATTTGATAAAATTGAGAATCATAACCAAAGAATGGTAATATGAGTTGGACGGACGAGGAAATAGATAAGTTATTTGGGGAAGCTTCAAATAAGCAGGTTTTTGAATATAAACCTGAATATTGGAATGATATTGAAAAGCAATTACCTATTCAAAAGAAACGTAAACGAGCATATTGGTGGTGGACTGCAAATGTGTTTTTCTTAGGATTTCTAGGATTAATTGTATTTGACGCAAGTAAAAAAACGAATGGTGTTAATCAAGTTAATACTGCATCAACAACGAATCAAAAATCAAGTAACCCTTCAATTGAAAAGGGCGTGAAAATGAATGTTAATTCTGCAATTCAAAATGCAAAAAACGAATTAAAGAAAAATGATCAATTGAAAGAAATAAATGCAAATTCTGACAAGAAAGATAATTTTGATTTGATAATAAATGATTTTTTCTTTTAGTAAAACTGGATTAAATGATAATTTAATTTCTAAACAAAATCAAAATCAAGATTTGAGTCTCATTCCTTCTATAGCATTGGAACAAGAAAAGAATCTAAACGCTGAAGATCTTATTGCATTGGTAATTGTTAAACAACAGGACGCAGGTGGGAAACTTGGTTTAAATACAACAGAATTGACTTTTGCGCAAATTGAAACTCAGATGGAACCTGTTTCATTTCAAAAATATAAAAATAATTTGATGAAAATGTATGTTGAAATAAACAGTGGAGTAGGGCAGTCTTATAGTAAGAATGAAACGAATGCCAATTCGGTTAATGCTACAATTGGTGGTGTTGTAGGACTTTCTTTTCCTGTCAAACGATTCAATATTTCTGCTGGTCTTGGCTTACAAGGGACTAAATTTGATCAATTAAATATTTTAGAAAGAACTAAAATTTATGGTTTAGGGTCAGAAATATTAGAGAATTCATATGAATTTAGTTCAATTTACTCATTGACAATTCCTCTTTCAGCAACATATACTATTGGACGCCATTCAATGAGTTTAGGCATTACCAGTAATATCAATTTTATGACGCAATTAAAGCACCGTCAAACATTAGATGGGGATTTCAAATCGTATAATGTAGGTTTTTCAGATGTGAGTTTCTTCAATCGGTTTGGATTACTTCCATCTTTTGGATATTCTTTTCACATCACTGAAAAAACGCAAATCGGTATTCGAATAAATATTCAATTATTACAACAAATTCAATCAAAACGTTTTATTGGATCTCCTTTGAATTTTCCAATTGACGGACAAATTTATTTAAAGCGAACTTTAGATTTTTAAAATGAAAAAACACTATTTAATACTATTACTTCTCACGTTTATAATGCTAGTTTCTTCTTGTAAAAAAGAAGTTGTTGAAGCACCATTATCTGAAACTGAACCAGTATTTCGTGTAGAAGGAACAATTGGAGAAGATGATTTTTCATTTGTTGCAGGAAAAGATAATTTCTTTATGAATACGATGAGTGAAACTTTTCATGGAATAGATTTTTACTCTGGAAGTTTAAGCGATGGTGTTTCTGAATTAGAAATAGGTATTTATCAAGGAAGCATTGATATTCCTGCAAATGTGTTTTCTCAAAGCATACCGGACCTCACCTCAGTTGCAATGGATCCTGTGCAGCCTTTAGCTTATTTAACAAAGGATGATTTTCCAAATAGTATGTTAATTCAAGAAGTAAAATGGTTTGTCGATGACGTGTTTGTTGGTGTAAATTCAATTACATTGAATGAACCAGGAAAATTTAATGTATGTGCTGTTGTTACTTTCAATGATGGTTCTGTTAGTTCACTTTGTAATGAGATGATTGTTGGATTTGCAAAACATGCTACTGGACAAATTAGACATTTATTAACCTCAAATGGAGAACTTCAAACTTGGATAGAAGAGGATCTTGTTCCTGTGCAATCTGTAAAATGGTTTGTTGATGGAGTTTATACTACAAACGCTGACGAATTGGATCAATATATAAGCCAAGAGAATCATTTAATAACGGCCGAAATAATTTTCACGAATGGTGTTAAAAGAAAGAAATCAGTGCTGATTGACGGCACTAATAACGGATTTTTTATTGATGATTTTTCTTTTTTTGAAAACCATCTAAGTAGTTTTTATTGGGATTTTAATACTGCAATATCACTTAAGATAAATGGGAAACATTACGATTCTAAAAATGCACCAAATCAACTTTCAACAGTTCAAATTAATGAAATAAATTATTTTGGAAAAAATGCTGCTGGTAAATCAGTTTTCAAAATTTCAGCCGATGTCACGTGTAACTTGAGGGAAGCAGGTAGTAATATTGTTTTCCCATTTCAATGCTCAACAGTTTTCGGAATTGAAATTGATTAATATAAAAAATCTCAAACTTTATTCTACTTTTGTAAAAAAAATCACTCGAATGAAAATAGTTCTACTCATTACTACCGCAATAATTAGTTTATCATTAAATGCTCAAATTCAACTTACACAAGCTGATTTTGCAACAGCAGGAGATACTGTAAGAATGAGCCAGGCATCAGATAATGGGTATGATTATTTGTCGACTGGACCTGCATCTGTATGGGATTTTTCAACATTAACACCCAACTCACAAATTGTAAAAGATTTTAAAGCGACATCTAGTGCACCATTTTTTATTCAATTCCTCTTGGGGTCATTAGCGCCAACTAGTTATAATTCAACTTATTATCTCGAATCTACTGCTATTCCTGTTGCTCAAATCACCTCTTTTTTACCAGTGACAATTGAAAATATTTACCAATTTACAAGAAGAACAGCTGATTCTTTAACAACGGTGGGTCTTTCGATGAATATTAGCGGAACGGAAATTCCTTTTAAATCAGATACAATTGAAACACATTATGATTTACCACTTGATTTCGGAAATTCGCATTATTCAAGAGGTTATACCATGATTGATTTTAACCCTGTTTTAGATGCGAAATGGAATCAACATAGGGGACGTACAACAACTGTTGACGGTTTTGGTGCAATAACTACACCTTATGGAACCTTTGATGTTTTAAGAATTAAACATGATATTGTAGAGGTGGATTCTATTTATTATACCTTCCCATTTGTAGGAGCACTTTGGATTCCACTTCCAATTCCAACAAGCCACGAGTATGAGTGGTGGACAAATGGAGAAAAAGAACCAATTTTGAAAATTACTACCAATGAAGTTTTGGGAAATGAGCTTGTCACTGCTATCGAATATCGCGATATGAATCGTTTTTTAGATGCAGGTATTACCGATTTAACAACTGAATTCAATGTTTTCCCAAATCCAGCAACAAACGAAGTTAATATTTCGGTAAAACAAGGAATGACAGGATTTAAAGTATTTGATTCTAAAGGGATTGTCATTGAATCGAAAATTCTTGATATGGTAAAGGAAACTCAAATTGATGTTGCTCATTATGCAGTTGGAGTTTACCAAATTCAAATTATTTCTGGAACTAAAAGTTCAGTAAAAACTTTCGTTAAACGATAACCCATTTTCTATTCGTATCTTTGCTCAAAGGCAAATCGGTCTATCGCTGTCCGTCATTTGACGGAGAGAGGAAAGTCCGGGCAGTACAGAGCGCCGTACTTCTTAACGGGAAGGCTTCAACTATGTTGGGGACAGAAAGTGCCACAGAAAGGAAAACTACCTCGATGGGATGCATCTCATTGGGGAAAAGGTGAAAAGGTGGGGTAAGAGCTCACCGTTCAGGCAGTGATGTCGGAAGCAAGGTAAACCTTACGGACTGAAAGATCATGTATACCGGGGCTTGAGGGTTGCTCGCCTGATCCCGGAGGGTAGATCGATAGATCTTGTCAGTGATGACAAGGGTAGAGAAATGATAGACTTTTTGACCTCGTGTCAAAAAACAGAACCCGGCTTATAGATTTGCCTTTTATTTTTTATTCTCGTTTCAATTTATTGTTGAAAGAATCGTTCTTAATCTGTCGTAATTAATAACAAGTTGCACAGGGGAAGTATGATTTTTTTTGAATCTTAAATTCTGCTGATAGTCATAAATACTCTTCTTATCAGAATTAATTGTAAACTTATTTAATACA
>JBIIWQ010000164.1:0-5326 GCA_044338805.1 Crocinitomicaceae bacterium | reverse complement strand
CAGTAATGGCCCATTTCGACTCATCAAATTTTGGGAAAAATGTCTCTTCATCATAGACCTTATCAACATGTGTAATGAACATTTCTTCAACGCAATTCAATTCTAAAGCTTGTCGATATATTTCACCACCACCAATTATAAATACAATTCGGTCTGTTTCATTTTTATAATGTTCTAAACATGCTTCCATGGAATGAAAGACTTGGCAATTTTCTGCTTGAAACGAACTGTTTCGGGTTAAAATAACATTTTCTCTATTTGGAAGTGGTCGGTATTTTTCAGGAATTGAATCGTAGTTTTTTCTTCCCATTACAACAATTTGACCAGCAGTTTTCTCTTTAAAAAAACGCATGTCAGAAGGTAAATGCCACATTAAGTCATTGTTTTTCCCAATTCCTCCTTCACTGTCCATTGCTACGATTAATGCTACTTTCATTCTTCTATTAGTGTAAATTCTTGGGGTGAAATAAAAACAATTTTTAAGGAATTCGAAACAAGACAATCTTGAAAAAAACGTTTGTTTCCGTATGCTTGTGCCTTTGTACTATATATCCCTGAAACATAAGCATATTTTCCATTTGGCTCGATTACTTTGTGGATATAATTTGACAATTCGGTTTTTAATAATTCCGGTGATTTTGTGTCTGCACGTTCCTCAAGGAGTACTGAATAATAACCTTGTAAATACGATTTATATAAATTACCAATTTCACTATTTTGAGAAACAATATACTCTTTTGACCCAATAGAGTAATCAGCAAACAATTTTCTACTATCCGAAAAAAACACATTCATTTTATTAATAGCACTATCTGCCATAAAATCTGGTCTCAATTCAGCATAATTGAACTCTGGTAAAAGGTAATAATATTTACTTCCCTTTTCTTGTTTGATATGGACATAAGCAAAGCTGTGATGTACTTCTTGAATCATCACTTTTCCATCTTCTTTTTTAAGTGTTGTCCCGACCATTAATCCACCATTTTTATAGCGATCTTTTTGGTTAGAAACATAGTTCCCCATCGACCAAACAGTTAATTTTTCTTTTCCGTTTACCACTTTTTTTTGCATTGGTTGAATGACGTGTGGATGACTTCCTATCACCATATCAATCCCTAATTCATAACAGTATTTCTCCCATTTTTTTTGATAGGCACTTGGTAATGATTCATATTCTGTTCCCCAATGCATGGTACAAATAATATAATCTGCGTTCAATTGTTTTGCTCGCTGAACATCTTTTTTAATTACCGCACTGTCGATGTAATTTATAATTAAAGGCGCGGCTACAGAAATTCCATTCGTGCTGTAAGTATAATTCAATAAAGCTACTTTCATACCCTTTTGATTCAACATTAATGGATAATTAAGCTCACGTTCAGCCTTGTTTCTAAAAGTTCCTGTGTGTTTGATTCCAAGCTTGTCTAAAACATCCAAAGTCCGAACAACTCCTTTCGCTCCTCCATCGCAAGCATGATTATTACATGTCAACAAGACATCGAAACCAGCATTCATTAAAGCGGGTGATAGTTCATCGGGTGCGGAAAATTGAGGATAACCACTGTATGGCTTTCCAGCATGCGTTACTTCGAGATTTACAATTGCTATATCATGTTGTTCTATAATCGGTTTTACAAATTGAAATCCAGCATCATAATCATAACTATCCGTTAATTCATTTCGAGCAGCAGCGATTTGTGGGCCATGTGACATGACATCCCCAGCAAAAAGAATTGACAATTCTTGTTGTGCATTTCCATGAAGAAAAACTATACAGCTACATGCAATTAAGACATAGTTGAGATACTTACTTTTACCACATAGAAACATAGAGCACATAGTTAGAATTGATTCAAGATCGTTTTATATAAAATTAAAGCATAGTTGATAGACTTACTTTTACCACATAGGGACATAGAGCACATAGTTAAATTAATTCGCAGTCTTTTTAAACAGCAACTTCGCCTTTAATGTGTGGATGTGGATCGTAATTCAATAACTCAAAATCTTCATATGTAAACCCAAAAATATCTTTCACATTGGGATTAATTTTCATTGTTGGCAATGGGCGTATTTCTCTTGAAAGTTGCAGATTTGCTTGCTCGATATGATTGCTATATAAGTGAGCATCCCCAAAAGTATGTACAAAATCACCAACTTCGAGATCACATACTTGTGCCACCATCATTGTTAGCAAAGCATACGAAGCAATATTAAAAGGAACTCCTAAAAAAGTGTCTGCACTTCTTTGGTACAATTGACAACTTAATTTTCCATTAGCAACGTAAAATTGGAATAAAGTATGACAAGGTGGCAATGCCATATGATCAACATCTGCAACATTCCATGCGGAAACAATTAAGCGACGTGAATCTGGATTTTTTTTAATTTGATTAATTAGGTTAGTGATTTGATCAATTGTTCCGCCATCATTTGCTGGCCAACTTCTCCACTGGTGTCCATAAACTGGACCTAGATTTCCGTTTTCATCTGCCCATTCATTCCAAATATTACACTTGTTGTCCGTCAAAAATTTAATATTTGTATCGCCTTGTAAAAACCACAATAACTCAATGATAATTGACCGTAAATGCAATTTTTTCGTGGTTACAACAGGAAATCCTTTTGAAAGGTCAAAACGCATTTGATAACCAAAAACAGAAGTTGTTCCAGTTCCAGTTCTATCTTCTTTTTTAGTTCCCGTCTCTAAAATATGGTGTAATAAATCGTGGTATTGTTTCATTTTATCCTATTGAAATTCGCGTACTAATTTACGAAATCAAGAGATTCAAAAATCAGGAAGTTTTCAAGAAAAGTAAGATTTTATGAACGTTTTATGCTTTTCTAAATTTCTCTTTCAAAAACAATAAAGAATGTAAATTATAATTTACCACCCTTCGATAAACTCAGGACAGGCATAGGCACATAGCAAACATAGAAATCAAAATTATATTTTTAAAACAAATACGTAAAATAAAGTTCTGAGTAACTCTATTTAATAGAGTTTTCTTTGGAATAGTGAATGATTTTCTCTTTCAACCAAACGATTAGAAAAAGTAAAATTGCAAACACAAAAGAAGCAGCACTTATCAAAAAACTAGCGTTCAGAACTGGGTTTTTGTATTCAAAAAGCACAACACTTTTACCTCGAGGAACCATGATTATCATGAAATTCAAATTACTTTTAAAAATTCTGGCTTTTTTTCCATTGACCGTTACTTTCCAGCCTTTATAATATTTTTGATGCAGTGTCAATAATCTTCTGTTTTCTAAATTCGTTCTAATTTCAAAATGTGCTGCGTCATATTCTTTAAGAAATGTAGTGTCTTTTTTCGAAGCCTCAAAAGTTCGCTGTGATAAATAAATATAATCTATTTCATTCAAAAAAATCTGATTTTGCGTAAACAAACTATCTTTTTTATATTCATTTAATTTGCTTTCAGGTAAAATGGAATCTGAGAGTAAAAGCACTTTATTCTTCTTTATTTCAGAGAAAAGTTGGGGATACTCACTTTCTAAAAATTCATAACTCGTAAATGAAAAAGAATTGAATCCTTCGACAGAAATTTGTTTTTGAAAGGTATTCATGTTTTGCCAAAAAGGCGTGCCCATCTGAGGTAAATGTCCTGCTACTTCAATGGAAATATCTTGCAATTTTGGAAATCCTTTTGGATACGTCGAAACATTTTTCGAAGCTTCATTTGCTGTTACTTTATCGTAATAAACAGTATAAGGGGCATTCAACTGTGAAGCAATAAAAAGATCAGTGATTGTTAAAAGTATAATTGCAGCTAGGATTTTTTTACGGTCACTGAATTTCCATAAAACAAAAAGGAAGATGCCCAAAAACAAGAGTTGAACAATGGATTGAAAAGCAACATTTTGCCAATAAGTCGATTCTTCTGATGCAATGAACAAGTTGTTTTTTATGAATGAGAGAAGTGATAATTGTCCTTTTGATCTTGCTATAATGAATAAAATCAAAAAGAAACCTGACATTATCATTGCGCCAATTGACAGTGACTTTTTATTCCAACCTTTTCTATTAAATAACTCTTGGAGATAATTTACTCCAATTAGAATAGCTGCTATAATAAAAAACAATCGAAAGACACTTGGAAACCGAAATACATTCATCATTGGAACATACTTAAAGAGAAATTCCCGAACTGGAAGATATTCCCCAACAGCAGCAGCTAAAGAAAATAATCCGAAATAAAAAAGCACTTTAAGTTGAATTGGTTTTTTTGAAAAAAGACCGATTAAAAAGAAGAGCAAAATGAACAAACCAAAATAGCCGTTTCGCATTGACAGATCTGAATTGAAGAAATCTGTATGCGTTGTACTTACTAAAGGTAGGATGAAAGACACAAACGATTGAGGAGAAAATGGCGAATACAATGCTTGCTCCAAACTAAAATCACCTAAACGGGAAAGATATGGGCTCACCTGGTAAATCGCAACAAATAAGACCAATGAAAGCAAAATAGTGTAAAGAAGAAACAATACATGACGACTTATAAAATCAATTAATTCTTTTGAAGACTGAGTTTGATACGTTTTCTTGAAATAAATGAAGAAGAAAATCAACAATAAATAAAATAAAATTATTGTAAAAGCAGGATATCCTCCTGTAATCATTAGGAAAAGAAAAAATGCAGCTTTTAAACTATTAATATGCGATTTCTCTTCTACCAATCGGAAATAAAAATTCAACACATACGGCAACCAGCACGCGCTGATGATGTAGGGTAAATGTTGCGCATTTCCAATAAAAACGCCAGATAACATATATGCTATTCCAGCCAACAAAGCAAAAGATTGATTGAATTTTAATGTTTTAGCAAGTGTATAAAACCCTACTCCTGCAAGAAAGACATGAAACCACAATTCAAATCCAATACTATATATAGTGTACCCGTTAATATAGCCAATCAACCATACCATCGGATACCAAGCACCGCTTGATGGATCTGCATGAATTGGATATCCTAAATCTTGGTAAGGATTCCAATATGGCAATTGTCCATTTTGTAAAGATTCACCAATGTAAAAACGCCACGGATAAAAACAATCAATTAGATCATATTTACCAGGATGCAGGTAAAAAGAAACTTGAAAAAAAGCAATTGCTGCAATACAGAAAAAAATAAGATAAGGGAGATAATTTTTCAGTTTGAGCGTCTTCAAGATTCTTTTGATTTAGGGGTATGATTAAATTATGTCTTTCAAAAATAACAATTTTACTTCGCAACTTCAACTCTCTTGCCTTTTGTCCAAAGCAACAAAAAGTAACACCTCGAAGAAGCAGCGAAGCTAAAAAATT
>JBIIWQ010000163.1:0-5331 GCA_044338805.1 Crocinitomicaceae bacterium | reverse complement strand
CACAAACCACCAACCATAAAAGGGTTAAAAGTGTATGCCTTGACAGATGAAGGTTATCAAATTCCAGGGAAATCACAAATTGTGAATGTTTCAAAAACAAATAATGAGTATCATATTGCAGGAGATTTGTTAACTATTCCATCAGACTATTGTTCTGAGCATGGAGGAATTGGATTTGCTTTTGAGGTTGTAGATCAGTTCGATGCTGCGGATAATATTTGTGGTTTATACAAAAGCATTTTGAAAAGTGGAAATGATACGATTTTCAAACAACAAATTGATAAAGTGTCATTTGACCATTCACGCTATATCAATAGTCATAAAGATTATCATGAATATACTGTCAACAAGCGAAAATTTCATAAATCATTTAAAACTGATCATAATCCATTATCAATATACCCAACTGCTGATTTTGGAATAATTAAGTTAAAACCAGGAGATAAAGTGTCGCTCATCTATTCCGCGCAAGATGTTAGGAAGAATAAATCGAATTTAAATTTTAATGTGCTTGTTTCAGAAGGCAAAATGAACATTTCTAAGTCAAATTTTCCTTCTTGGGCTTATTTTTATCCAGACTCAACCGTTCAATTCAAAAATGATAAAATTGAATTTTCGGCTCAAAAACATACTTTTTATGAGCCAACGAAAAAGAATTTATCACTTAATGCTCCATTTTCTTTTGGTGATCCGTCTCAACCCATTCAATATCCAGTTAGTGTGAAAATGAAACTTTCTTCCTCAAAGATAGATTTGGCAAAATACTATATCAATGTCACGTCATCTGGCGGAAAAAATCATGCTTTACCGTCAACTATAAACGGTGATTGGATAACAGCTGAATCAGACCATTTAGGAACCTTTAAAATACGAGTTGATACAATTGCACCAAGTATTTCTCCATTAAACTTTAAAACTACCGAAACAACAAAAGGTAAAAACAGGTATTCATGGAAGGTAAATGAAAGTCAAACTGAATTGGTAGATTACGACCTTTTCATAGATGGGAAATGGTATGTGCTGGAATATGAATCTAAAGGTGATTATGTGTTTTTTGACAAGCCAAAAGGATTCATTGGCAAACACAAAGTTGAAATAATTGTAAAAGACAGTTGTGGAAATGTAAGGAAATGGACAAATGATTTGGTGTTTTAAAAAAGCACCTTATAGAAAAACGATTTCCTATAAGATGCTTTTAATGTTTATTGGTTAATCTTCATCGGCTTCACTTTCTGATTCTCCACCTTGATCTCCTGCATTTCCTGCAGCATTTCCTGATCTAATTTCCGTATGACGAATTTCACCACCAGTTGTTCCAGTTTGTTTACCTAAAAAGATTACCACTAACGATAATGCAAGTAAAACATAACTCAATAAATTTGAAAAAGGTTTTCTTTTCCAATTTGCCCAAAGAGTAATTAAAGAAAAAGCTCCAAGAATATAACTGAACAATGCAAATGTTTCAGCCGCTTCTTCGTGCTCGTGAATGAAGTTTTCTGTCACTCCAGGTAAACTTTCTGCAACTTCTTCTGCTCCTTCTCCAGAAAGCATACTTGGCAAAGTTGCTAATGCTCCAATTATAAAAACAAAGTAAGCTACGCGCTTAACAATTTCTGAACGAAAAATGATTCCGCTTAACAACACCACAACTCCGATAATTGGAACAATAATCGGCAAATGGTTGACGAGTAAATGAAAATGTGCTTGATTCATACTTATTTATATTAATTTGTTACAAAATTTTATCCTGCCATTGACACCCCAATCAGTTTCCCAATTCCAAAGGTGATGGCTGCAGCTGCCAAACCAAAAAACACTTGTCTAAAACCTGAATACCATACGTTTTTTCCAGTGAAAAGCGTAATCGCAGCACCAATTAAAAACAAACCAATTGCACTAAAAATTGTGCTTAAAACAATTGCTTTCATTCCTTCAGTAAACATGAAAGGTAAAACGGGTATCACCGCTCCGATTCCGAATAAAACAAACGACGAAATCGCAGCTTCCATTGCTGAACCTTTTAATTCCTCAGCGTTGATTCCAAGTTCTTCTTTTACCAAAACTTGATGCGCTAAATTCTTATCTTTCATTAATTCATCAACAATTTCTATTGCCTGGACTTCAGGGATTCCTTTAGCCATATAAATTAATTTCAATTCTTTTCGTTCTCCTTCAGGATTCGTTTCCAATTCATCCATTTCTAATTGCATTTGATTCTCATACAATTCTTGTGAACTTTTCACTGATATCCATTCTCCTAAAGCCATTGATAAAGCGCCTGCTAATAATCCCGCCAGTCCAGCTAACAAAACACCCGCTTGACCAACAGTTGCACCGGCAATTCCCATGACAAGACTAAAGTTCGAAACAAGTCCGTCATTTCCTCCTAGAACAGCAGCTCGAATTGCGTTTCCACCAACAGAGCGATGACGTTTTTCAAAACGGGCTAATTGCGTTCCTGAAACTCTCGTTTCATTTTCCAGAATTGAGCGTAGAATTTTAACATGAGAATCTTCATTTCCTGTTACTTCTATTTTGCTTTTACCCTTTTGACGTATGACAGCATCAGCTAAAGTTTTTTCAGTTTCCATCAATGCTCCCAGAACGTAGTCGTATCCAAAGACTTTCCCAATTAAATGAAGTGTTTTAGCGCGCCATGAAGGTGATGCAACACTTTCAAAATTTACGTTCATTTTTTCAGCAAAAGCAACGGCATGACTTTTTTCAATCTCGCTCATTTGGACAAAAACATTTGCTACAATAGGATCATCCTCATGCTGTGCTAGAATACTGTATAAATACCAAGCATCTATTTCTGTTTGAATATGCTTTATGTCCATTTTAAATTAATTACCGTATAATTCTGCAGTAGAAACACCATGACATGAATTACATGCACCCGATGATACAGATGAAGACATGTAATTGGTTGTACCGTTGGGACCTGTTATCGCTGGAAATAAACCAGTATAATCATTCGATTCGGTAGTGTGAAAATTCCCTTTGCTATCAATCGCAACTTCATACTTTAATGTTCCGCCACCATTTGCAAGTGTGTAAAACTTAACGGTGCCAGAAGAAACATTTGTTGTCAAAGATGCATTGGAAACACTTCCTGCAGCAGTAAAACAACCATACCCCTCTCCACCACTCGCATGGCAATTCATACAATTCATTCCAAAATTATGACTTTCATCGCTGCCATTTTTACTGATATTTTTTTTATTACAATTACCGTTTTTTTTGCAGCTTGGTGTCATCAAAAAAGAAGCTCCTATTACGAAAATAGCTAGTAAAATTGAATTTGTTCTCATACTCTAAGTTGTTTAAATTACTATTATTTGATTGTCCTTTAACTAAGTTAATCTTTATTCTTCACCTTTAATAAGTATCGCTGACATAATATTATAAGCTCCTGTTATCACTACTGAATCTAAATAACTTCTTGCTTTATTTTTATATTCAATTGCACTTTTTCCATTATTTACAGATATAACTCGAACCTCCTCAGGAACATAAGATGCACTTCCCTTTCCTTTTTTTGTTTCAAAAAACACTACATTCTTGCCATTCAATTCAACTATTGCTTCACTTGGCAAGCAATAATGTTTCTTTTCACCAGTATAAACACTTGCCTTAAAATACGAACCAGGAATCAAATCCTTATTTTCATTTTTCAAATGGCAATGTACTTTAACAGTTCTGTCCTTTCCGATTTCTCTGCCAATTAAAAACACACTTGCTTCGACAGGTTCTTCCTTATTTGACAACATTAAATTCACCATTTGTCCAATTTTCAATTGTTTTATGTCTTTTTCAAAAACGATAACTTCCGCATGGGCATGTTTCAGATCTATAATTTCCAACAGATGATCAGTAGGGTTTGCATATGAGCCAACGTTCACCTCCAACTTTGTAACAACACCATTAAACGGTGAGGTAACAGAAACAGTTGGTTTCAAAATACCATTATTCAGTTGATTCATATTGATCCCTGCCATTTCCAATTTTGCTTTCAAACCAGCCTTCTTTGAGATTGCAACAGTGTATTGTGATTTGGCCAATTGCAAGGACTTCAAGTTCCCTGCTTCTTGTGAAACTAGGATTTTTTGCCGTTCTAATTCAGCTTCTAAATATTCTAAATTTCCATTTACCTCCAAATAATCTTGTTGAAGCTGAATCAACTGTGGGTCTTCTATTGTAAATAAAACTTGCCCTTTTTTAACCGCCATACCATCTAAAACGCTGAGCGATTTAATAAAACCTCCAAATTTTGCAGCAATAATGGTTTTATTTTGTGGTGGAACTTCAATCATTCCATTTGCATAAATTGTGACCCCAATTAATTCATTTGTTGGCATCCCAATTTTAATTTCAGAATTTCGAATTTGGTCTGCATTTAAAATAACAGATGTTGATAATTCAGCCGATGGTTCAACTTTAACTGCATCCTTTGAACTACAAGAAAACAAAAAAGGAACGCTAAAAAATAGGGTATATATAAGATTTTTCATTATGTCAATTATTATTTTGAACGTACCAATTTAACTGATTAACAGCTTGATTGATGTCATTCTTAAGTTGTATAAAATTCATTTCAATATTTATTATTCCTTGTTTTGTTTGAAGGAATTCTATCATTGATATTTCTCCAGTCTCTAATAAATATTTCCCTTGATCTCGCATTATTTTCGTTTGCGGGATTAATTGTTCTAGATATAAATTATATGATTCCATTAAGCTGTTGTACATTGAAATTCGCTGATTAAAAGAGACATTCAATTCATTCAACGCATTGGCTTGGCGCAAGTCATTTTGTTTAATTTCAAAATCAATCACATCTGCCCTGCGCTTTGAACTGCCATAAAACAATGGAATATCTAATCCAATTTGCCCTGCTTGAAAGCGATTTGACTGAACAAATACTTGGTTATCTGTTAAGGTTACTGAATGAACGCCAACCAATGTTTGATTCACATATCCCAAGGTGATATCTGGCAATGTTTCTGCTAGCAACACTTTCTTGCGCTTTTCAAGTACAATTTGTTCATTTTGAAAAAACTGCGCATGAGGATGATTTATCAAATCATTTGAATCAGGTAATTGAACAAATTTCAAAATATCGAATTTGTCATCAATAATTGTAATTGGATGATCTGAACCAGTCAATAATTGCAATTGATTTTCTTCAGCTTTCAATTGTTGCAGGTTAATCTGACTTTGATTTTGAATTTCTTTTCTTTTTGTACTAATCAAAGCCAAATCCAATTTTGTTGCATCTTTCAAACTAAGTTTTAGTTCATAGCGTTTTTCAATTCCTTCCAATAACGA
>JBIIWQ010000304.1:0-2927 GCA_044338805.1 Crocinitomicaceae bacterium | reverse complement strand
ACAAGCTAGGCCCATTCTCAACTTATTGTGAATTATTTAGACAAATGAGGTTGTGGGTTGAAGTTGCAATACCAACAGCGCTAATGCTTACTGTTGATGATTTGATACTTGAAAAGAATACAGATTGGAAGGGAACAACCTACTGGGAAAATGAAAATATGACTGAAATGTCAGAACGTTTTGATAAAGCGCATTTTGATTTTGATTCATTAATGAATTCTTATTCAGATAATGAACTCTATATTCACCCAGTTAAACTTACAAAATGGAAATTATAACTTTTAAAATTACAAAGAAATGAAAAAATATATCGTAATAACCTCCATATTTGAACCATCTGCGGCTGTTTGCAAATTTGCAGAGTTAAATGATTACAAACTCGTTGTTGTGGGGGATTTAAAATCTCCTAAAGAGTGGGAATGTGAAAATGTAATATATCTTGGTGTGGAAGAACAAAAAGCATTAGGCTTTCCATTACACGATCAACTGCCATATAATCACTATTGTCGTAAAATGATTGGTTACCTTTACGCCATTAAAAACGGGGCAGAAATAATCGTTGACACAGACGATGACAACCTTCCTTATGAAGACTGGAGTTTCCCATCTTTTTCTGGAGAGTTTGAAAGTATCGCCAAAGCGCAAGGATTTTACAACATCTATTCGGATTTCACAAACCAAAAAATTTGGCCAAGAGGATTGCCGCTTTCATTGATTAATGAGCAAAAAGATTTTATCAGAACTAGCGGAACATACGACATTGGTATCTGGCAAGGTCTTGCGGATGGAGATCCGGATGTAGATGCAATATATCGCCTTGTAGACAATACGCCTTGTACTTTTGAAAAAAGAGCGCCAATTATTCTAGAAGAAGGTACAATATGTCCATTCAATTCTCAAAATACGGCATTTAGAAAAGAATTTTTTCCATTACTGTATTTGCCTTCTTTTGTTACTTTTCGCTTTACAGATATTTTGCGCGGTTTAGTTGCTCAACCAATTTTGTGGAAGGCTGGGTTTAATCTCGGTTTTACAGAAGCAACTGTCTTTCAAGAGCGCAATGCACATAATTATTTACGTGATTTTGAGTCTGAAATTCCAATGTATTTACAAACCGAAAAGGTGGTGAAAATTACACTTGAATGTATTTCAGAAAATAACAGTATTTCAGCTAATCTGCTGGCTGCATATAAAGGGTTATTAATTGAAGGAATTGTTCAGCAATGTGAAGTTGATTTACTTGAAACTTGGTTAAAGTCATTTTAAATGTCAACTAAAAAGCCTCTCGTTTCTGTTATTATGGCCGTTTACAACGGTGAAAAATTCCTGCGTGAAGCTATAGAATCTATTTTGAATCAAACCTATGCCAATTTCGAATTTCTAATTATTAACGATGGTTCGACAGATTTGACAGAGGAAATTATTCTCTCCTATTCAGATTTACGAATTCGTTATATCAAAAACGAAACGAACTTAAAACTAATTGCATCGCTAAATAAAGGATTAGATCTAGCAAACGGTAAATATATTGCCAGAATGGATGCTGATGACATTTCTTTGCCGAAAAGACTTGAGAAACAAGTTGATTTTTTGGAGGAAAATCAAGAAATAGGAGTGCTTGGTACTGGGGTAAAAACTATTGGTTTAGAAAATAATTATGAAGTTCATTTCAAACAGGGACATAATCAAATTCGTTTTGAATTGTTTTTTCATAATTACCTACACCATCCAACGGTAATGTTAAGAAATGATTTAATAAAAAAAAATAAAATATATTATGAGAGCTATCTTCATGCGGAGGATTATGCTTTATGGGTTAAACTGACTGAATTCACTAAAATTGAAATTTTAGCAGAAATTTTACTCAATTATAGAATTCATGAATCTAATATTTCTGAAATTCATAAAAATCAGCAGCAAATTCAAACATCATATATCAGAAAGAAGCAGATAAAGCAATTGGGAATTGATGTAAATGACGATACCTTTAAAATCTATGAACATTTTATTGACTCAGACACTATTGAAAAACCGGAACAGTTTACAGTTCTTATGAAAATACTGCAAGAGATTATTCATAAAAACAAAGAATTACGCGTCATTAAAAATGAGTTATTATTCAATTATTACAATAACAAATTGAACAATTATCTTGAGCAAAATTGTTGGAGAATGGGAAGTGAAATAAAAACCTACTTTAATTCAATTTTTAATATTTCCATTAAAACAAAGTACAAGTTTATATTTAAACAAAGACTAAGAATAAAAAGCTTATGGAACTAGAAAATCCATTGGTTTCCATATTAATGCCCGCATACAATTGTAAAAACTTTGTGAACCAGGCAATTGATAGTATTATAAATCAGAGCTATGAGAACTGGGAATTACTTGTAGCAGATGATGCTTCAACAGATAATACCCTCAAGATTATTGATGCATACTCGGATACACGTATCAAACGATTTCATAACGAAATTAATTTAGGATATCTTCAAACGTGGAATAAATTAATCCAATTTGCAAACGGAGAATATATTACATTTCAAGATGCTGATGATTACAGTGCGTTAAATCGAATTGAAAAATTAGTAAATACATTAAACAAAAATCAAGATTTAGGGTTGGTTGGTTCAAATTGTAAATTTATCACGGATGAAAGTTTGGAGGTTTCTACAACAAATTTCCCATTGAATCATGAAATCATTTTTAATGAAATCCCTTCAAAATTCCATTTTATTGGATCTGCTGTAATGATTCGTAAAGAAGTTTATGCTAAAATTGGTGGATATCATCTATTTTTCGACAGAATGGGAGCAGAAGACCATTATTGGATGTACCTTATTTTAGAAAAATACAAAATGGTCAATCTTTCTGATTCTCTTTATTATTATAGGTTTAATGAAAATTCAGTAACAGGTAATATTTCT
>JBIIWQ010000159.1:0-5405 GCA_044338805.1 Crocinitomicaceae bacterium | reverse complement strand
AATTTCAGATTTGGTATTTATTTCAGATGTCAAATAGTGAATAGTTATTTCAGATGAAATACCTCCTAATGACTCAAGCTTTTGAAACAATGCCCAACTTTTCGCTCCAATTTGTTCTGTTAAGTCTTCCAACGCATAACTTCCTCCTAAAGGGTCAATCACTGCTTCGAAATAACTTTCCTCTTTTAAAATTAAAGAAATGTTCAGTGCCATTCGTTCTGCCAAGATACTTGTTCCACTAATTGATTCAGCATCATACGGCAAAACAATTATTGTTTCGATTCCAGCTGCAATTGCTGACATTGCTTCTGTTGTTTGCCTTAATAAATTGGTATGAGGGTCTTTCAATGATTTATTCATAAACCCAATGATTGCAGTTATTGAACAGTTATATGAACAAGCGTGTATTGGATAGTAGTTTTTGATTATCAAGGACCAAGCTTTTCTTAAAGCTCTTATTTTTGCGATTTCATAAAAATAGGTTGAACCAATTCCAGTGGAAAAATGGATACAAGCAGCCGCTTCATCAATGGTGAATCCTTTTTCAATTAGTTTGACAAGATATTCATGACCAGTTGCGAGCATAAAAGCAATTTCTTGCCATGTTGTTGCACCAGTTTGTTGAATTGAATACCCATCAATCAAGCAAAAAGGTCGTTGTACACTTCTCATTTCTTCCGAAAGAGCATTAAACAATTGTTCGGAATTTTCAGTTACTAAAAAATCAAATGAAAATTTAATTGAAGAAGGAAAATTGTTGTGAAAATGGTTTTTTAAGCTGATAAATTGAGTAATAGTTGTTAACCTAAAATCTGTTTGAATATATTGTAATTCAATTCCATTTAAGAGGATTTCCCAATTGATTTCATTTTTTTCTTGAAGATCAAAAAACAGCGAATCACACCCCTTTAATAAAATCTCTAAAGCTTTTGAATTCGCAGCTTTTTCGTTAGTTACTTTTAATAAATAACCATTATTCCAATCATTCTTTTTGGTTTTTGAGCCGCGTGTAAATGGAAACTTTCCTGGTGCTTCAACTGATATAGAATTACTTTCTGCATGACTAAAAGTTGGATGTTTTAATTCCTCCAACTCATCTTCACGAAGCAGTTTATTGAAATCATCACCCTTTAGTTCTTTTTTCAATTGTTCAATCCATTCCGGTAATGAACTTGTGTTGAAATCTTTTATAAGTTCTATCATTTTGAATTTGACGTCAAATTTATTCCTTGTTTTTTAATATATACGAATGTAGTGATCATGGTTGTAATAACGGGTGCAATAATTACTCCGATTGATGGAATTTTGTAAATAAGTAAAAATAAACTACCACCTAATACAACGATTAATATATTCGAGAAAGC
Organism: Crocinitomicaceae bacterium; assembly: GCA_044338805.1. Classification (GTDB taxonomy): domain Bacteria; phylum Bacteroidota; class Bacteroidia; order Flavobacteriales_D; family Crocinitomicaceae; genus M0103. Next base: position 4,041 of record JBIIWQ010000159.1, on the reverse strand, counting down.
AAATTTTAAGCTTTCAAGAATTCCTTTTTTATGTCTTTCTAAGCTATAATCGTAAAAAGAATACCCATAAAAGAACCCTGCGATTAAAAAATAGGCAATTGGATCAAGAAAACCTAAGTTTAAAATAACTGAAAAAATCCAATAAATGGATAACATGAAAATTTCTAATATAAATGCTAAAAGCACAACTAAAATCATTCGGAATAAATCAGAAATTAGTTGGTAAAAATTAAAATTGTAATTTTTCCCTGTTATTGATGAATCCACTTTGTCTGAAAGAATTGTATTGAATGGAGATAAAACTGTTAAAATTGAAAAGATGAAAAGTTGATCAAGTAGAAATTGAAAAAAACCAATTGTTCCGCTAATCCCAGTTTTTAAGTAATCACCTATCAATGGAATGTGTTCTAGAAATGAAAAAGAATTTCCAACCGTTTCGGTCAATAAGAAAATTTGCCAAAAAATGAGAGAAATAATAATTCCAGGAAGAAAAAAAAGCAAATATTTCCCTTTTCCTAGTTCAATGAACATGAATGAAATAGCATTTATATGAAGTTGGAGTGCTTTCATTAAATTTGAAATACGAATATAACAAAAAGTGGCTAAAGAATTAATTTCAAAAACATATACGATAAGGCAGAAAATGCAAAAATTCCCATAAGAAAAACAGTTATTGCTGAATATCCTTGCTGTCTGAAATAAAGATAATTTATAGAACCAAGAATAAGTCCTGAAATAAAGGAGTATAGCAGAATCATTTATTTTTTAATTTTATTGGCATAAGATTTGTCATCTTTTTGTAAATTTAAAAGTAATAATCATGAAAGCAATAACAAAACTAATAGCATCAGCGTCTGTTGTTTTAATTTCTTTTTCTGGATCAGCTCAAGACATAAAACAAAATACTGTTCCAATCAAAAAGCCTGTTGAATCTCAAGGACCAATGAAAACAACTGTAATTTTGAATAAAAAAACATACTCAAAAGTTCGACCAATAAAACATGAACAAAAAGCAACGTTACCTTCAAAAGAAATAAGTGTAAAAGAATAAAAAAAGAGGCGAGAGCCTCTTTTAAATTTAATCTAATATTCCAAATTGTTCGAAATGATGTGTTAGATGCTTTGAATGTAAGCGACACCATTGTTCGTAATTCAATTGTCCATAATATGGATGTGCTTCAGTTCTGCTTTCGTTTTCAGCATAATGCTCATCGAAATCCAACCATTCTAACAAAAATTCATCAATAGCTAACTCAATTTCTTCGTTTCTCAATGCTTCATCTTTCTTAGCAAATGGAACAACAATTCCCCTAGCCATTGGTTTGTCTGAATTAAGAAATTCTTGCATTTTTTCAATCTTATCTTCGGGAACTTCTAAAGGAAATTTTATTTTTCCTGAAGCAATTTTTATCGTATCCGTTAAATGTTCTACCATTCTTTGAGCAGACATATCGCCCCAAAGTGGTTTAGTTTCTGAGGTTAATTTATCCAATTTCGGGATAATTTCAGAAATATCAATTTCAATAAATTCCATGAGTTTTATTTTTTTCCTATTAATATATTCAAGCTACTAGGTACAACTTGAATATTCAAAACATCTTTCACATCAAATGGTTCACCATCATAATGCGCAATGTTTTGAGATAACGTAATTCGTGCTTTTTCGAATGAAATCACTTCTGAATATTTTGATTTATGCGCTGTTCGCTTAAAAAATCTGTAAACAACACTTGGAGCTAACCAAAAGGAGAAAGGTTTTAATAAACACAATTCAATTTTCCCATCCGTAACACTAGAGTTTGGTGACACCACGAAACCATTCCCAAATTCTGATGAATTAGCTATTGTACACAAAACAACCGGCATCGTTTTTATTTCTCCATTCAGATCAACAGAAACGTTAATTGGGTTGTATTTGGAAAATTCACGAATCACTAATTTCACATAACTCCAAAAACCTCTTTTGTGGTAATTATCAAATTTCTTTGCAATAATTGCATCAAAACCATAACCACCAATTCCAAGAAATGGCTTATCATTCACCAATACAGTATCCATGCGAATTGATGAATCATTATTGATGCATTGAATTGCCTTTGGAATGTTCATTGGGATGTTGAGGTGTCTCGCAAGTCCATTTCCAGAACCACAAGGTAAAATTGCAATTTTTGTTTGTGTGCCAATTAAAGCAGTACCAACTTCATGAACTGAACCATCACCTCCAACTGCACAAACGATGTCAATTCCTTCCAGTGAAGCTTCGTATGCAATTTTTTTAGCGTGTTTGGCATATTCTGTGATTGCAATGTCATAATCGAATTTAGAGTGATCCAAATTCTCCTCAATAATTTGCGGTAAATCACCTTTTTTTCCTACTCCGGAAATTGGGTTGATAATAAATCGGATTCTTTGTTTCATTCAACTACTGTTTTATTATGAATCAAGTCACGATTATAGCGCTGAATTATTGCTTTTACACGTTTTTCAACTGCTTTACTTTCCTTTTTATAATAGGAAAGAGAATCGTTCGTTAATACTTTTCTAAAAGTAAAATCGTACAAATTTCGTGCCTTTTCATTGGTAACGGTATACATGTGGTGCCCCTTGAAGTAGAAACAAGATCCTTCAATGTACGTAATAGCTTCTCTTTCAGCTTTTTTGTAATAAGACTGTCCGTAGGAATAGAATTTTGTTTTGATGTTTAAAAGGTCTAAAACAGTCGGTAAAATATCCAATTGTTGAAAGATTATTGGATCCTTTTTTACGGGTAATAGTTTTTTGGGATGAAAAAATACAATTGGAATTTGATACATGAATCTCCTTTGGCCGTATAATTTATCAATTGTTGAAGGTGTGTGATCTGCCACAAGTATAAACAGCGTATTGTTGTACCAAGGTTGTTTTTTTGCTTCTTCAAAGAATTTTCTCAATGAAATATCGCCGTAATTAACGGAGGCACACATTGGTTGTTTTCCTTGTTTTACAATTTTTCTCCAATTCGGTGGGATATAATAAGGGTGATGTGAAGACAATGTAAACAACGTTCCGAAAAAAGGTTCTTTTAATTTCGTTAATTGTTTGGCTGTCCAAGGGTTGAAGAATTCATCTAAAATTCCCCACGTTTTATCAAAATGCTTATCGTTATTATATTCTTTTCTTCCAAAATAATGGTCAAAACCCGCTTGAGCAGCGAAGCTATTAAAACGCATCGAACCATTTGTTGCACCATGGTAAAAGCCTGACTCGTAGCCTTTCTTTTTTAAAATAGAAGCTAAAGATTCAATTTTGTTGTTTGCGTATGGAGAAGAAATATAAGGGTTGTCCATTAAGCTAGGAATGGAAGCAAAAATAGAAGGAACGGCTTCAATTGATTTTTTACCATTGGCAATTCCGTGTTCAAATGTCAATGATTGGCCAATGAGCGAATCAAAAAATGGCGTAAAAGTTCTTTCGCCACTGAAAGCACCAACAAATTCATTCCCAAAACTTTCTAACAGGATAATCATCACATTTGTTCCGTCAGGCAAAATACGTTGCGGCTGACTCATTTGAATTGGATTGAAAATCGCTAATTCCTCCTTTTCAGTATAGTAATGTTTAATTTCCAATCGTTTTTTTCCATACGATTTTAACATCGTAAAAGGCGTGTTTAAAACGAGCGCTGAATTTTCAGGATTACTGTATTGAGAAACTTCAATGATTCCAACTGGTTTTAGTTGAAATCCACCGCGACCAATAATAACAAATAGTGGCAAAGCAATCAAAAAATTAAAAGCTAATGGACGCCAAACTGTTTTGTTTGCTTGGTAAACTTGTTTTGTTTTTCGGTATAACACTTCTGAAAAACCAACGAGAATGATGAGTAAAATAATGATTACCCAAAAGTCTTTAATGAAGGTAGTTGCTAATTGTGCAAAATCATTTCCTGCACCTAAAATGGCAAATAAATCGAAGGTTGAACGTTTACTTGTGAATTTGAAATATTCTATATCCATTAAATTCAAAGCAAGCATTAAGGTGTTGATGGCATGAAAATAAATT
>JBIIWQ010000160.1:0-5405 GCA_044338805.1 Crocinitomicaceae bacterium | reverse complement strand
CTTCAATGGTTTACCAAAAATTCACGAACATGATGGGAAACGTCCGCAAGCATTTGGGATTATTGATAATGGTCGTTTAGTGTGCTTGTATACCGTTGAAACAGATTTAAGTGACGGTTGGGAAGATCAACCAGTGCACAATGACCCACCAGAAAAGAGAAAACAAGCGTTACAAATGGGTGCAAATATCTTGATGTATGCTTTTATGGAATAAATTTATTTATCGTTCATCTATGAGTAGATTTCCTTTAGTTTTCCTGCTTCTTTTTATATCTTTTACTTCCTTCTGCACCGTCATCTTACCCGATGTTTTCAGTGACAACATGGTCCTACAACAAAAAAGCACCATCAAAATTTGGGGAATTGCAAAACCTCACAAAAATGTAATTATAAAACCGTCGTGGACTGAAAAATCGTATAAATTCAGAACAAAAAAAGATGGTCGTTGGGTCATTTCGATAGAAACACCAATTGCAAGTTTTGACAAGCAAAACATAACATTTTGTGACGGAAAAACAACTACAATAAATAATATTCTGATTGGTGAAGTTTGGTTTTGTTCTGGTCAATCCAATATGGAAATACCTTTGAGTGGTTTCAAAGAACAGCCAATAGATAAAGTAGAGGAAACAATAAAAAGTGGTGATCCAGAAAATGGCATCAGAATGCTAAAAGTAAAGCGAAATGCACAAGAAGTTCCTGTAACTTATGCTGAAGGAACTTGGCTACTTAGCACCAGTAAAAATTTGGAGAGTTTTAGTGCAGTTGCCTATTTTTATGCATTAGAATTACGAAAACAATTAAACGTTCCAATAGGTATAATAAATTCTAGTTGGGGAGGATCAAGTGTTGAAGGATGGATGAGTAAAAACTTGGTTGACGCTTATTCCGATTATTCTAGTAATCAATTTTTCGCAGATAATGAAACATTTAAAAAGACATCCGTTATGTACAACGGAATGATACAACCATATATTAACTATGTAATTAAAGGATTTATTTGGTATCAAGGTGAGTCCAATATTGACCGATATAAAACATATGGTGCCAAATTGAAGGACATGGTTGCACTTTGGCGATTAAATTGGAATTTAGGTGATTTACCGTTTTATATTGTGGAAATTGCACCATTTAACTATGAAAATTTTGACAATGCTCCAAGATTAAGAGAACAGCAATTTCAAGCTTCCCAGCAAATTAAAAATTGTGGCATTGTAAACACAAACGACCTCATCAGAACAGATGAAATTGACGTAATTCATCCTTCAAAAAAAGAACCTGTCGGTAAAAGATTGGCCAATTTAGCATTATATCAAACGTATGGAATTGATACTATTTGTGCCAAAAGTCCAAACTATAAATCATATGAAATTCAAGATAATCAGGTTATTCTTCATTTTGAAAATGTATATGATGGTTTCAAACTAGATTCACTTTATATCGGCTTCGAAATCGCAGGAAATGATCAAGTTTTCTACCCAGCAAACGCAGTGTTAAATTCAAACAACACAATCAATCTAAGTTCAAATCAGGTTTTAAATCCTATTGCTGCTCGTTATTGTTTTCATAATTTCTCAATTGGAAACATCTACAATAGTTGTGGCTTGCCTTTGTTTGGCTTTAGAACATATAATTGGTAGCACCGGGTTTTATCCAAAGCTTTTCTAATTTCTTATGAACATCCAATAGAAAATTTTAATATCAGGCTGAGGAGAATAAAACACATTTTCTTCAAGTTGAATAATTTCAATAGATTTAGGAAAGGATTTCAAATTTTTTATATCCTTCCGGTCAAATGTCAAAATATTCCCATTTAAATCCCACGTTCCTTTGATTTTTTTATATGTCTTTCCATACAACACAAAGGAAATTCCAGTTATAACAAAGGTCCCTGATTTTTTAAACTTATAAGTTGTAAATGAACTATCGCAAAGGTACGGTTCAAGAAAAGTGTCGCAAACACAAAATTTCCATTTTTTTTCGGTTAGTTTCAAACTTAAATTTTGACTTAAACTTTTGAAGCTTAGAATACCAAAAACAACAATTATCAAATACTTTATCATTCCACTAATTTTAAATTAAAATGTAGGACATGTATAAAGTAACAAAACATGAAATGAAATTGTCAAATTTGAAGAATCTTCATATTACATTCGCTCTGGAACCTTCAGCCCCAGCAATCTCATTGCTGAACTTATCACTTTTGCAACATTGACACTCATGACTAAGCGCATGTGTTTTGTGATTTCATTCTCTTCAATTAAAATTGGAATAGTTTGATAAAAATTGTTGTAGGTTTTGACAAGTTCGTATGTATAATTCGCAATCACAGCTGGAGATTGCTCTTTAGCTGCTTCTTCAATGATACTTGGGTATTCAACCAATAATTTGATGATTTCCTTTTCTACATCTTCAATTTTCTTACAATCCGTTGTCTGATCCAAATTCAATGATGCAGATTTTGTTAACAACGACTTGATTCGCGCATGCGTGTATTGAATAAAAGGACCAGTATTTCCGTTCAATTCGATTGATTCATCTGGATTAAACATCATGCGTTTTTTAGGGTCAACTTTCAATAGGTAATATTTTAAGCCACCCATTCCTATCAAGTTGAACAAGTCATTTTTCTCATTTTCAGACATCCCTTCCAAATGACCACGTTCTTTTGTCATTTCAGTTGCTTTATCCACAACTTCTTGCATCAAATCATCCGCATCCACAACCGTTCCTTCGCGTGATTTCATTTTTCCTGTTGGTAAATCTACCATACCATAAGAAAGGTGGGAACAATTTTTCGCCCAAGCGTATCCCATTTTTTCAAGAATCAAAAACAACACTTTAAAATGGTAATCTTGCTCATTTCCAACGGTGTAAATCATCCCGTCTAATGCTGGATAATCGTTAAAACGGTCAATTGCAGTTCCGATATCTTGTGTCATGTAAACGGCTGTTCCATCTGAACGTAAAACAAGTTTTTCATCCAAACCATCAACAGTTAAATCAATCCAAACAGAACCATCATCTTTTTTGAAGAAAACGCCTTTTTTCAATCCTTCTAAAACAATATCTTTTCCAAGCAGGAACGTTTCTGACTCATAATACAATTTATCAAAATCAACGCCCATTGCTTTATAGGTAACATCAAATCCTGCGTAAACCCAATTATTCATCGTTGTCCACAATAAATATACTTGCGGATCACGTGCTTCCCACTTAATCAACATGTCTTTAGCTTCACGTATCAAAGTCGTTTGATTTTTAGCTAGATCTTTGATTTTTTCATCCAAGCCTTTTACAGCTTTTTCGTCCTTTCCTTCTTTTGCTTCTTCTAATCGGTTGAATTCAGTTTTAATATCCTCTGAAAAATGAGTGAAATCGCCCGATTCCCAGCCAGTAATTATTGTTTTGGCTTCAGCATTGAATTGTTGATCAAATATTACATAATACTTCCCAACTAACTTATCTCCTTTTAAACCTGTATTTTGAGGTGTTTCTCTCTCCCCTTTTTCATTTAATGGAGAAAATTTCTCCCATGCCAACATGCTTTTGCAAATATGAATTCCACGGTCATTGATAACTTGTGTTTTGATCACTGAATGACCATTCGCCTTCAATATTTCTGAAACGGCATATCCTAAAAAGTTATTTCTTAAATGCCCAAGATGCAGCGGTTTATTCGTGTTTGGCGACGAATATTCAACCATAATTAATGGCTTAGAATTTTCTTTTGCATAACCATAAGTTGCTTCTTGATGAATAGCATTCAATTTTGAGATCCAAAATTCAGGTGATATAACAAAATTCAAGAAACCGCTTACAACCTCATATTTTTGAATAGAACTATTTTGCTCCATTAGAAATTTTCCGATTTTATCTCCTGCCTCTAGAGGTGAGCATCTTAGCAATTTTACAAAAGGAAAAATTACAAGTGTCAAATCTCCTTCCACCTCTTTACGGGTTTTTTGAAATTGAATTAATTGCTCTTCTACTTGTAAACCAAACAATTCATTCGAATGTTTTAAGAGTATTTCCTTTAAATTTTGTTCCATTCTGTTTTATACCATTTTAACACTTCAACCTGCTCAGTGCATTGTTTTTAAATTTCCTACTTCTAATTTGGTATAATGCCGATATAGTTGCGCTACCGATAAATTCGGTATGCAAAACTCAATCGGTATTACTTCTTTATTGTTTCGACCAAACTTTCAATTAAATCAAAAGCTACTTCGCCCATTTTATTTTTCTTTTCATCCAAACATGGATTCACTTCAACAAATTCCACACAAATAACTTTTGGTGATTGACATAAACCATTCAAAATTTGTTCAGCTTGAGCAGATAATATCCCATTCTCAACTGGTGTTCCTGTACCGTATGATGTTGCTTTTGGATCCATTGAGTCTACATCAAATGAAATGTAAATCAACTCACATGAATTTAATTGTTCTAATGCTTTATCTACAACTGTTTCAATACCTTTTTCATTGATTTCGGCAACAGTGAAATTCTTAATTTTCAATCTTTCAATGAGCGCTATTTCTTGTGATTCGAGATCACGAACCGCCATAAAAATCAAATCCTCGGGTTTTACTTTTGTACCTTCAAAACCAATATTTTTTAATGTTTCCCAAAGAGCCACTGTTTCCGTTGGAACATCGTTTATTTTACACACTAAATTGTCATCTCCAATCACAGTGCTCAAAGGCATTCCGTGCATATTACCTGAAGGAGTTGTATAAGGCGTATGCAGATCTCCGTGTGCGTCGATCCAAATAACTCCCAGTCTTTTATTCGGAAAAGCTTTTTTGATTCCAGCAATTGTTCCACCAGCGGAACCGTGATCTCCCGCCAAAATAAAAGGAAATTTATCGTTCAACAATTCAGTTGAAACAGTATCAGTTAAAGCTGAATAGATGTTAATTAACCCTTCAATTCTTTTTGCAAAAGGATGTTTCACAGGTTGGTCCAACAAGTTATTATACGTTGGGATTTCCAACATTTCAAACCCATTGAAAAAAGTACTGTTTTTTGCTCTTGCAGCAGTAAAAATTGCATCTGGACCTAAAGAAGCGCCTCTTGTTCCTGCAGTTATTTCCGATCGATTAACGATGAATGTGATTTCTTTCTTCATACATACTAATGTGCTGCAAAATTAGCATATTTAATGAAATCAAAAAAGCAAAATACGTTGAGTAACTGAACTTATGTATTTACGTTATTTTAATAATTAGTTATAATAAGGAAATCTTCCTTACTTTCGAATTTTAAAATAAGATTATGCGTTTTCTATTTTCACTTTTATTGCTCGTTTCAACAATTACTTTTGGTCAAAAACACGAAGGTTTTGTTGGTAAATTGATTTATTCAGTTCAAATAGTTGACACTGGACTTCAAACCATGAT
>JBIIWQ010000230.1:0-4080 GCA_044338805.1 Crocinitomicaceae bacterium | reverse complement strand
GTAGAAGGGAAATAATTCAACTTCTATCTTTAATAGATAATTTCCTGACATAATTCCGATTTTAAATTCGGATTCCTTACTTTTGAACAAATTCAATAGAACAATATGTCCGTTCATAAAAATGTAAAGAAGGTTACTACCCATACCTTGCAAGAAATGAAGAATGCAGGAGAGAAAATCTCTATGCTTACCGGGTATGATTTTTCAATGGCTCGAATCATTGATGAAGCAGGTATCGATATTATTTTGGTTGGAGATTCGGCTTCTAATGTAATGGCTGGACATGAAACGACTTTGCCAATCACACTTGATCAAATGATTTATCATGCTTCTTCAGTTGTTCGAGCAGTAAATCGTGCATTAGTAGTTGTAGATATGCCTTTTGGTTCTTACCAAGGAAATTCAAAAGAAGCTTTGTCGAGTGCGATTAAAATCATGAAAGAATCTGGTGGACATTCTGTAAAAATGGAAGGCGGAATAGAAATTATTGAATCGATTAAACGAATTTTAACTGCAGGAATTCCAGTAATGGGGCATTTAGGTTTAACGCCTCAATCTATTTATAAATTTGGAACGTATGTCGTTCGTGCAAAGGAAGAAGGAGAAGCACACCAATTGATTGAAGATGCTAAAGCATTAGAAGCAGCAGGTTGTTTTGCCATTGTACTTGAAAAAATTCCAGCTCAATTAGCTGAGCTTGTTGCAAAAACAGTTTCTATTCCAATTATAGGAATTGGCGCTGGAAATGGTGTTGATGGTCAAGTTTTGGTTGTGCACGACATGTTAGGAATCAATAATGCATTTAGTCCACGATTTTTGAGAAAATACAACAACCTATACGAACAAATGATGGGTTCTTTTCAAGCGTATATAAAGGATGTTAAATCTGGAGATTTCCCGAATGAGAAGGAGCAGTATTGATTCGGGATTCGTAATTCAAGATTCAGGATTTAGAATTCACGAATTATGAATCACGAATTACAAATCCTGTATGAGGATAATCATGTTATTGTAATCAATAAAAGAGCTTCGGATATTGTTCAAGGTGATAAGACTGGTGATGAAACAATGCCTGATCAAATCAAGGAATATTTAAAGGTCAAATACGAAAAACCTGGAAATGTTTTCTGTGGGGTTGTGCACCGCTTGGATCGTCCAACAAGTGGAGCAGTAGTTTTTGCTCGAACGAGTAAAGCTTTAGAGCGTTTGAATGCCCAATTTAGGGACAAGGAAACAAATAAGATTTATTGGGCAATTGTTGAAACAAAACCAGTGAAATCAGAAGATACACTTGTTCATTTCTTGAAGAAAAACGAAAAACAAAATAAATCGTACGCTTCTCAAACTGAAACACCAGGTTCGAAAAAAGCAATTTTACATTATAAATTAATCGCTTCTTCTGACAAGTATCATTTGTTGGAAGTTCGTTTAGAAACAGGTCGTCACCACCAAATTCGCGTTCAATTGTCTACGATTGGTTGTTTGATTAAAGGAGACGTAAAATACGGAGCTCGACGAGCTAATCCTGATGCTTCGATTAGTTTACATGCACGTTATTTAGATTTCATTCATCCAACTAGTAAAGAAGTAATTAAAATTACAGCTCCAGTTCCTAATGATGCATTGTGGAATTTCTTTGAGAAGAAGTAAGGTTGAAGTAAATAATAGATTTTTCTGCACAAATTGGTGAAATTCGCTTGATATTTTTTGATGATTTTATCACGCAACATTGCAACTTCGCAATATTACGTAGAATGTCTGATTTCATTGCGATTCAGAGTCTAAATTCATTTTTTATCTGCAAAAAAAAACATTATGTAACTTATGCTACATTCCATTTTATTCCTCTACCCTACTTTTGTAAAAAAAACAAATGACCCGTTTTTTAAAAAAATATAAATTGACTTTGACAGGTACAATAGTTGGCGCTATCGGAGGATATGCTTATTATTATTTTGTAGGTTGTGCTTCTGGAAGTTGCGCAATAACATCCAGCCCTATCAATAGTACAATTTATGGGATTTTAATGGGAGGTTTGCTTTTCAATATGGTTGAATCTGAATTTAAAAAATTTAAAAATGGAAAGTAAAAAATTTACTGTTGTTGATGTAAGATCAAAGGCAGAATTTATGGGGGGACATGTTGCTGGATCGATCAATATTCCACTTCAGGAGATTGTTGACAGAGCTGATGAGTTAAAAGAACTAGAACAACCAATTATTTTTTGCTGTGCAAGTGGCGGAAGGAGTGGTCAAGCAACTGGTTATTTCAAAGCACAAGGAATGGACTGTGAAAATGGTGGTTCATGGATGGATGTAAATTATAAACTACAAGCATAATGGGATTTTTAAGCAATATATTTGGTGGTGGACCAAAAGTAGATTTGAAGGAAATGGTGAAACAAGGAGCCATGATTGTTGATGTTCGTACACCAGCTGAATATCAAGGTGGACATATAAAAGGATCAGTTAATATTCCTTTGCAAGTTTTGGATAAAAACATCGCCAAATTGAAGAAAGACAAACAAGTTATTACATGTTGTGCTTCTGGAATGCGCAGCGGATCTGCAAAAAGCATGTTGAAAGCCAAAGGATTTGATGTCCACAATGGTGGAGGATGGAATTCTTTACAGAGTAAATTGAAATAAAAAAATAGGAAATTTCTAATTGATCTCAACGAGTAGTTATATAATGTTAATTTTATGTAAAAATCATTCCCGAAAATGGAAAAAGAATACCGCTATTGGAAAAATGACGGAAATATTTAAATTTAAATAGTCTATTTTAGGTTTGTAATAAAAAAGCATTATCATTGTTCTTAAAATAAATTAACTAAAAAACTATTCACATGAAAAAATTAATTTTTGCCTTAAGTATAGGCGTGTCTACTTGTGTTCTATCACAAAGCTCAATTCAACCGTCCTTTGGACTTAATATTTGGAGCCCTGCTGGCCTAAGCAATGGTATATCAACCTTTTTGGAAATAGGAGCTGATTATGAGCATGGCGTAAGTGATCAGTTAGGTATAAATGGTGGTATATCCTATAATTTTTCTCAAAACTCTTTAAATGGCGGATTTATAAAGGTTAACGCTGGAACACGCTACAATCTGAACGAATTAAATGATGGTTTTTTCGTTGGTGGCGACCTAGGATTCGGTTTTATGAGTGGATCAAATGTAATTACTGCTGGTGCTAACCTAGGATATTCTATTCCGATTGGTAATGGGAGTTTGAATCCAAATATTTCTTTAGGTTATATGTCAATGGGTTCTGGCGGCTATCGATTTGGGGGGTTATATTTCCCAATTAATGTTTCTTATTCAATTTGCTTTTAATTATGTATAGTCCTAAATAATAGATACAGATTATTAATAGATTAAAAGCTGAGTAATGATGTCATTACTCAGCTTTTTTAATATGTATTGTTTTCTTTTTAATTTGTTTTGTTGGTGCATTTGTACTGGTGTTAGCATTTGATTTGATAAATGAAGTCTTCGATTATTCTAAATAGCAATAGCGCTTGCAATTAACTATTTCTTTAATTTTCAGCATGCACTATTCTTAGCGATATCAAATTTTTGCTTTAAAATGCCATTTACTCGTTCTGCAATAGCATTTTCATGTGGATCATACAATTTTCTTTTAATATGCAACATTAGTCAATGCTAAATAGAAAAGATTATGTCTATTACCGACATAAGTTTTATCGCTGACCCAACCCGTTTCTGTTACTTCTATTTTCATGGAATCAACTAGGTTTTTACGTTTTCTAAACCGATAATGCAAATCAGTTGTAATATCCCTTTTCTTTGGCATAATAAGCATGTGGCGTAATATTCGGGAAATTTTGTCTCTTCTCACATTCAACTCTGATAAATCAGACTGAAGTAGATAATACAATTTCTTACCACCTAACTTTGGCATCGCATTTCTAAGTATTACGAAACAGAGCAATTACTGCTTGAGCTGTTCATTGTTTCTGTTCTCGTGATTTAATTAACCTGTCTATTCACCTCGAGTATATCACAGGGAGAAACTAGCGTTTCTTTGTGTTGTTCTCTGTAGAAGTCGATAACTCG
>JBIIWQ010000158.1:0-5447 GCA_044338805.1 Crocinitomicaceae bacterium | reverse complement strand
AAAAGACCACATTGGTCAATTGAAATGAAAGTGCCCGATCAAATTTATAGGGCTGCTTAATTAAGAGGATAGAATATTAACCTGTCTACTTATATCAGGACAAGACATTATAAACTTTAAACTATCAGTTATAAACTCACCACTTTGCACTCATCACTTTTCCAAAACACGTAGTAAATAAACTATTACACCAAAAGCATTTTATAGCGCTGAATTGTATTTTCTAACCCAAAATATAAAGCATCTGAAATCAACGCGTGACCAATAGAAACCTCTGCTAAAAAAGGAATGGAATCCTTGAAAAACTTTAGATTATCTAAACTTAAATCATGTCCCGCATTTACTTCAATACCCAACTCATGCGCCAGATTGGCAGCTTTAATGTATTCTTCAATTGATTTTTCAGGATTTTTCGGAAAGTTTTCAGCAAAAGGACCCGTATATAATTCAATTCGATCAACACCAATTTTTGCGGCATATTCAATGTTTACAAGTGATGTGTCAACAAAAACTGAACTTCTTACACCTAAAACTTTTAACTGTTGAATTAAATCAGATAATAAATCAAACTGTTTTTTTGTGTCCCAACCTGCGTTAGAAGTCAATACATTTGGTGGATCAGGTACTAATGTCGCTTGTTCTGGGAAAACATCAGCTATTAAATCCATGAAACGTGCATCAGGATAACCTTCAATATTGAATTCAGTAGTCACAACCTTTTTTAAGTCATAAACGTCTTTCGTTGTTATATGACGTTCGTCAGGTCGAGGATGAATTGTAATGCCATCAGCCCCAAATCGCTCACAATCAATCGCTACCTGAACAACGTTTGGAACATCTCCACCTCGAGCATTTCGAATTGTAGCAATTTTATTTATGTTTACACTTAATTTAGTCATGATACGGTACAATTTTTGACAACCCAAAAATACAAAGTTCGAAACAATTTTACTACTTTGGCAACAACAATGAGAGCAATAGAATTAATAACAGACGAAATTCCTCCACTGACTCATACCGATTCAGGAGAAAAAGCTTTGCATTGGATGGACGAATTCAAGGTCTCTCATTTACCAGTTTTAAAAAACGGGAATTTTGTAGGCCTTTTATCTGAATCTGATGTATTGGATAAAATGGATTTAGTAGAAAATCTAGATAAATTATTTGATCATTTACCTCGTCCTTATGTATATGCAAATGCTCATATCTACGAAGTATTATCAAAAATATCTGAGCACAAAATAAGTGTTCTGCCTATACTCGATGAAAATGAAAAATATTTAGGATGTACGACGGTATATCATTTGTTAACAATTATAGCTAATACAGGAAGTATAAAAGAATCTGGTGGCATTTTAGTATTAGAGGTTAATAGCGTTGATTATTCAATGGCGCAAATTGCACAAATTGTAGAAAGTAATAATGCTAAAATCCTGAGTTCTTATATAATGTCGTCCATGGATTCCAATAAATTAGAAATTACTTTGAAGATTAATTTAATTGATTTATCTCGCATAATTAGAACTTTTGAGCGCTACGATTATGTAATTAAAGCCTCCTTTCAAAAAAGTGAAGGTGATGATGACATACAATATCGTTACGATGCACTCATGAACTTTTTGAAATTTTGATATGAATATTGCTATTTACGGACGAAAAGTCAATAAACTAAACATTCCTCATTACAAAGAGATAATAGATACTATCCTAGCTTTAGGTTGGAACCCAATTTTAGAAAAAGAATTAAAGGCCCAACTCGTTTCAAAGATGGATTTATCTCCGTCGATGGATGAATTTGTTTCCCACAATGATTTTCACAAAGGAATTGATTTAACGATTAGTATTGGTGGAGATGGAACTTTTATAAAGTCAGTTGGATTTATTAGAGATTCACAAGTTCCAATTCTTGGTATTAATACAGGACGTTTAGGTTTCTTATCGAACATTTCAAAAGATCAGATCCAATCAACGATGGAAATGGTCAAAAACAAACAATTTGAATTTCAAAAACGATCCCTATTAAGAATCAATACACAAGAAAATCTTTTTGGGGATGATAATTTTGCATTGAATGAAGTAACTTTTCATAAAAAGGATACCGCTTCAATGATAACAGTTCATGCTTCTTTAGAGGATAAATATTTGAATTCATATTGGGCAGATGGATTAATTGTAGCTACTCCAACTGGTTCCACTGCTTATAATTTAAGTTGTGGTGGACCAATTATCACTCCAGGATGTCAAGTTCACATATTAACGCCAATTGCTCCACATAATTTAAATGTTCGACCAATGGTTGTTCCAGACCATATGCCAATCAAATTAAGTATTGAAGGTCGAGAGCGAAAATATTTAATCAGTTTAGACGGAAATTCAAAAAATATTCGTCAAGGAGAAGAAGTGATTATCACAAAAGCTGAATTTATGATAAATGTGGTTAAATTTGAGGATAACAATTTCTTGGATACCATTCGTAATAAAATGCTTTGGGGAATAGATAAAAGAAATTAAGTTTGGTATAAAAATTGGAAAGAGCACGAAGAAAAATAGAACAATTAATAATTAAATAAAGAAAGATGAAAACAATTTTAATGATGTTATTACTAGTAGTTGTTACAGCAACAAGTTTCACTACAACTGCACAAACACCTACTGAGCCAGGAATTTACGCTGAATTCACTACGCCAAAAGGAGTGATTTTATGTGTGTTAGAATACCAAAAAACACCTATGACTGTTGCGAATTTTGTTGGTTTAGCAGAAGGAAATTTAACTGTCATGGATACAA
The DNA here is from genome assembly GCA_044338805.1 of Crocinitomicaceae bacterium. Taxonomy (GTDB): domain Bacteria; phylum Bacteroidota; class Bacteroidia; order Flavobacteriales_D; family Crocinitomicaceae; genus M0103. The sequence continues at coordinate 2,660 of JBIIWQ010000158.1, read as the reverse complement.
TTAAATACACAAATCCTTTTTACAATGGATTAAAGTTTCACCGTGTAATCAAAGATTTCATGATTCAAGGTGGTGATCCTGACGGAACTGGTGGTGGTGGACCAAAACACCGTTTCTACGATGAAATCCATCCTGATTTGAAACATTTTGGACCAGGAATTATGTCAATGGCTAATTCGGGACCTGCAACAAATGGCAGTCAATTTTTCATTACACACAAAGAAACTCCTTGGTTAGATGGAAAACATACTGTATTTGGACATGTAATTGCAGGGCAAGATGTTGTAAATGCAATTGCACAAGGCGATGATATGACAACAGTGAAAATTATTCGCGTTGGAAAAGAGGCTAAAGCTTGGGATGCATCAAAAGCATTCAAAGAAACGTATGATAAAATCAAAGCAGTAGATGATGTGAAAGCAAATGCATTCAAGAAAATTGCATCAATGTCTGAAGCAGATTACAAAACATTCATGTACAACGAAGTAAAAGCAAAATCACCAGATGCTAAAATGTCACCTTCAGGATTAGTGTATGTTATACAAAATCCAGGAACAGAACCAAAAGCGTCTCAAGGTGCAAAATTATCAGTGCATTATAAAGGAACATTTAGAGCTGACGGAAAACAATTTGATTCTTCTTATGACAGAAATGCTCCAATGGACTTTGTGTTTATTGATCAAAAAATGATTCCTGGTTTTGAAGAAGGATTGGGAATGTTAGGAAAAGGAGGTAAAGGAACATTTATCATTCCTTACTTTCAAGCATACGGAGCTGCTGGACGTCCAGGAGCGATTCCTCCATATTCTGATTTAGTATTTGATTTAGAGATTGTAAATCTTGAAGCAAAAGGTACTGAAACTACTGAGCCACATCAGCACACAGAAGGTGATGGACATCAGCACTAAGAAGAAATTATTTTGAAATTAAGACCTACGAAAGTGGGTCTTTTTTTTTGCTAATGATTATAGCAAATACTTGGCTTTCCTAAACGGAATGTAAACATTGCTCCAAAGAATGCATACCAATCAGAATTGTTTGCAGTACCGCGTTTACCATAACGTGCACCATCCAAACTCCTATTCGAAAGACTTGCCGCGATAGGTCCATTTTCAGTAGCTAATAAAACTGGATCAATATAAGAGTCACTTCCAACATCATCAATATAATCCGTAAATGTTTTACGGTATCCGTATTCAAGTGTTAATGCTGCTTTCTTTCCCAGTGACATCTTAAAACCAACACCTAAAGGTATCGATAGTTGCGTGAGGCTGTAATTATTTTTCTTTGATAAACTGCTTCCCTGACCTTCAGTTCCCAAAGGCTGTAATTCTGTAATATCACCATTAAAATTCGTTGTTGGATTCATGTGAAACAATCCAATTTCTGCTAAAACGTATGCAGTTCCCCAATAACGATCATTCCCAATTCTAAAAGGAAAATAGTTAAACTCAACACCGCCTGCTAATTCAAAAATTTTCGATTCGAAATTCAAATTTCGATTCTGCATAATATTCAATTTTGAATCCGCATCAGATGCTTTGACTTTTCCATAATTGAAATTTCCTCGAACACTTAATCGCGAATGAACATTGTAGCGATATACTAATCCACCAGCTAATTGCGTATTGTAAAAATGTTTGTATTGATTTAAATCACCAATATAATAAGAACCACCAATCATAAATCCTAATTCTGATTTAGAACGGAAATTTGATTGCTGTGAACAAACCAAAAAAGGGATAATAAATAATATAGATAAAACTCTTCTCATTTTGATAATTACACCAAATAGAACGCCAAGTTACGCAGAAAATTATATTCAAAAGAAAGAAAAAGCAAATGAGAAATACCCATTAGCTTTTTCTTGGTTCAATTCTATTTAAAATGATGGACAGGAAACAGTTTTAAAACGTTGGAGCGTATATATAGCAAATGGCAGAACAAAAAAGAATACGTTTAAATATTTCATAGTTAATTTTTTAATAGATACAATTTAGACAATTTATGGTTCAATTCGATTTAATCGTTCGATATAAATGAAATTTTTAAACAATTGGTATTTCTCTTGTAGCAATTTCAGCAGAGAGTAAACACAGGGGAATTCCTCCACCTGGATGAACACTTCCACCGACAAAATAAAGGCCTTTTACTTTCGAAAAATTAGAGTGTCGAAAAAAAGCGGCCATTCTATCATTTGAACTTGCACCATACAATGCTCCGGCAAAACTTGATGTTCGTTGTTCAATTCTAATAGGATCCAAATAATCCTCTTCTTCAATTAAAGCAGAAATATCTTCGCCTAATAAACGACTGATTTTGGAGAGAACATTTTCTTTGACTTTTTCACGTGTAATGTCCCAATCTTGACCTGAATTTGATGGCACATTTACCATCACAAACCAATTTTCAGAATCTAATGGAGCATCATTTTTATTGTATTTTGAACTGACGTGAATGTAAATTGTCGGGTCATCACATACTGTCTTTTGATTAAAAATTGTATCGAATTCATTTTTATAATCAGCTGAAAAGAAGATATTATGTAAATCGAGGTTCACAAATTGTTTCTTAATTCCCCAATAAAAAATCATAGCTGAACTTGAAGGCTCTTGTTCTAAAGTCCTTTTTTTAGCCTTCGTATTTTTCAAAAGATACTT
>JBIIWQ010000156.1:0-5464 GCA_044338805.1 Crocinitomicaceae bacterium | reverse complement strand
CATATTATTCTTTAAAGCTTCTTGGAGGATTAAGATTAGACAATAAGAATGAACAGAAAACCAGCACTAAAAGAAAAATTATTTGATTATTTAACCAATTCAGAATGAGCAACTTTTATCAAAAAAATTTCATTCAAATCTTTTAATGTTTTCACCATTGGATTAAACATTTCATACTCTAAATGATTCGATAATTCTGAAAAATGAATTCTTTTGTATTCATCCTCTTTCTTTAAAAGAATTGACATTCTGTTAAAAAAGTCGATATTCAGTTCTTTTCCCAAGTCTTTAATAAAACGAACAGATGAATCAATTGAACATCCCGAAGATTTGACTTTATTTTCATCTGCAACAATAACAATGAACGAATGATGCAAAATCGATCCTTTTGCAAACAATTCAGTACCATGAGTTGCCCATTGATTAATAAATTGATCTAAGTTTGAAGTAATAAAATCTTCTTCTACATTTGTGAAAAAACGCGTTGAAGAATAAATCCAAACTTGACTGTTTTCTGGAAATGAATCGAACATAACTTATAAATCAGCAGCGTTAGCAATTAATTCTGCTACATCTAGCACTTGAATAGAATTTTCCTTGTTGAAATTTTTAACACCATCGGTCATCATTGTATTACAGAAGGGACAGCCAGTAGCAATGATATCAGCATTTGTTTCCAATGAGTCTTCAGTTCTTTCAACATTGATTTCTTTGTTACCTTTTTCTGCTTCTTTAAACATTTGAGCTCCTCCAGCTCCACAGCATAAACCGTTTGTTTTGCATCGTTTCATTTCAACAAGCTCAGCATCTAACTTTTCAATCAATTCGCGAGGTGCTTCATATACATCATTTGCTCGACCTAGGTAACAAGGATCGTGGAAAGTGATTTTCTTACCTTTATAAATTCCACCATCTTTTAAACTCAACTTCCCTGTATTAATGAGATCTTGTATTAGCTGTGTATGGTGAATAACTTCATAAATACCGCCAAGTTCGGGGTATTCATTTTTCAACGTATTAAAGCAATGCGGGCAAGCTGTGACGATTTTTTTCACATCATATCCATTTAAAACTTGGATATTCATCATGGCTTGCATTTGAAATGTAAATTCATTTCCTGCTCTCTTTGCTGGATCACCCGTGCAGCTCTCTTCGGTGCCAAGAACAGCAAATTTCACATTGCAATTATTTAAAATTTTAACAACTGCTTTCGTGATTTTTTTAGCACGGTCATCAAAACTACCAGAACAACCAACCCAAAAAAGAACATCTGGTGTTTCTCCTTGAGCCATCATCGAGGCCATCGTAGGGACATTCAAACTCATAATTTATTTTTCAAAAACTTGAATACTTGCTTTCGTTTCAATTAAGTCCGAAAACTTTCCTTCGTAACATGTTGCATACACTATAGGAGTTTCAATCCATTGGTAATTGCCACCCCGTGTTTTACCCATCAATAAACCGCAGTAGTTGAAATCATGATTTTTAAGCCATTCTTCAGCTAAATTTCTATGCGATTCTAATCTTGATGAGATAAAGGACATAAAATAACCTTTATTACACCATTTTGTAATCTTTTCGATTAAGTCAACCTCTTCCTCAGTCTTCATTTGCCCAATTTAAGCGATCATTAGGTGAAAATTGCCAAGGCGCTCCGTTATTTTCGATATTCGTCAACATACCAGTAAGTTCGGTTGGCATTTTTGATTCCTCCATCACCAAAAACCTTCTTAAATCTATTATTATTGACAAAGGATCAATATTTACTGGGCATTCCTGAACACATGCGTTACAAGATGTACACGCCCAAATCTCTTCTTCTAAAATATAATCACCTAACAAGCTTTTACCATCGGTAAAATCTTTGCCATGCTTACGGATATTATCGCCAACTTCCGTTAAACGATCTCTTGTATCCATCATTATTTTTCGTGGCGATAATTTTTTACCTGTAATATTTGCAGGGCAAGCTGAAGTGCATCTTCCGCATTCAGTGCATGTATAGGAATCAAGTAAATTTTTCCATGTAAGATCAGTAACATCTTTTGCTCCAAATCTTTGTGGTTCGGATGCCGCATCTGCAGGTGCGGCATAAGGATCTGCAGCTGGGTCCATCATTAATTTTACTTCAGCCGTAACTGACTCCATATTAGTAAGTTTACCCTTTTTATTTAAATTAGAAAAATAGGTATTTGGGAACGCTAATAAGATGTGAAAATGCTTTGAATAAGGGAGATAATTTAGGAAAAGTAATACCATCAGAAAATGACCCCACCAACCTATAAGTTCTAGTATGTGCAATGTTTCAATTGATTGAACACTTCCAAAAAATAAAGGTCCTATAATACTACTGATTGAAAAACCATAGCTTTCATTTCCATTTAATAACCGTGCAGCTTCATCAGCTCCATTCATAGTAAAAATACAAGACACTAAAACGATTTCCATTATTAAAATCAAATTAGCATCCTTTTTAGGCCAACCAGCCAATTCTTTCATATTAAGCCGAGGAAGTTTCAATAAATTTCTTCTTGACAAAAATATCACCGTTGCAATAAGTGCCAAAACAGAAAGTATTTCTATAAAACTAATCATGAACGTATAAAAACCTCCAAGTGACTCATGGAAAAAGCGATGCTTATTAAAGAGCCCATCAATGATGATTTCAACTAACTCAATTTGAGTAATGATAAAAGCGACATAAAGAGCTAAATGTAATAATGCAGGAATTGGACGAGAGAACATCTTTTTTTGCCCTAAAGCAACAAGAGCCATTGTTTTCCAGCGTTCAGACTTGTTTCCTTTTCTATCAATATCACGACCTAAAAGGACATTAGCACGAATTTTTAGAATATTGTAGGTGAAAAAGCCAAAACCACCTATAAATAATAAGCCAAATAGAATACTTGAAATCATTTCTTCCTATTAATTTGGGACAGAGTCCAATAATTGTCTTAATTTTTTTTCTTCACGACTCGTTAAAGGAACACCTTTTGTTTTTGCTCCTAACAATGAGAAATGGATATATCTTTCCGGATGTAATTGCAAATCATTTACAAGATTTTGAAGTTCTTTGTTCGTGTTAACTAACTCATCATACAGTTTTTCATCTCCGATAAGTTTACCAAGTGTTCCCTCACCTTTTTGAGCCTTATCCAATACATTATTTAAGTTCTTCAACGTTGCAGATGCATTTCCGATTACAGATTTAAAATCTGCCGTAACCAAATCATCTGTTATTTTCTGAGCATTACCTAGAACCGCAGTTATTTGGTCATTACTTTTCTTAAGATTCAAAGAAATACTTTCAACGTTAGACATGATTCTTCCAAATTTAACTTTTTCTTCACCGACAAGTGATTCTACTTCACCCGCAACGCTTCCTAATTTATGAATAGCAATTTGCAATTCTTTCAAGCTTCCTTTTATTTCTGACGTTGCAGTTGTGTCCCAAAATGCTGATAATGAATTGACCATTTTATCAATTGAGCTTAACGCCGTCTGTACTTTTTGCACCAATGGATCAGCATATGCTTTAACCTGAGTTGTAATATCTACTGTTACAACACCTTGCATTTTGTCCCCAGGTTTATAAAAACCTTTTGAAATATCAGGATTAAGGGAGAGTAATAAACCTTTATTGAACAAGTCGATTGAACCAGCTTCTAATTTCGAACCTCTCGGGATTTTAAAATTGTCTTCTTGAATATTAAAAGTAATTAAAACTTTCTTAAGACTATCCTTGCTTTCGGTAAGATCTATACTTAAGACCTTCCCTACAACTACTCCATTTACCATTACTGAACCAGCAACTGGTACACCGCCAGAATTGGGGAAATAAGCATAATAAACTTCATCTCCTCCTAAAAAGCTATTACCTTTCAAGAAGTTTACTCCTGCAATCAATAATCCAATCGCGGCAATGGTAATTACACCCGTTTTAATTTCTTTAGAGATCTTCAAAACATTAATTTTCTGCTAATTTAATAGCTTTTTCTAAATTAATACGTTCTCCGTTAAGAAAGGCAACAACAAAAGCATGTTGATAACCCATTTCTCTTAATTCGTTTTTATATTTATTTGCACCTGAAAAATCCTTTTCATATTCGCCAAATGTATATTTATATAGGTTATCCTGTTTATACTCAAAGACTTTTACCCCTTTAAATTTTGCGGAAGTTGATGCTATTTTTGTTTCTGAAGTTTCAATCTGAACCCTGAACACAACCTTATCATTATGATTGTTTTCTTCGTTTGTATTAGAAATAATTTCTGAATTACCCGAAGTGGAATTTATTGTTTTAACGTCAATTCCTTCCAATTCATTTTTGTAACTTTCAAATGCGGAAAACATGGAAGTAGCCATTTTCTTTTGTCCAGTTGTGTCACCAAGAAATTTTTCTTCGGAAGGATTAGTTAAAAATCCAGTCTCAATCAAAACACTCGGCATCGTTGTTTTATACAACACTAAAAATCCTGCTTGTTTGACACCTCTATTGTATCTGTTTAATTTCGTGAATTCCTTTTGAAGCTTGTCTGCAAATAAGATTGACTGATCTAAAAAAACGGATAATTGAATTTGTCTCGCAATAATTGCATCTGGCGACATGTCAAAGTCCCTATACTTCTCTCCTTTATCATCTTCAAGAAAAATGGTTGAATTTTCTCGCTCGGCAACCTTTTGTTGAGACTCTGTTCTGTGTAAACCTAAAACATATGTTTCAGCGCCATAAGCAGATGGGCTAGCAGCATTAGCATGTATGCAAATAAAAAGATCTGCTTTTGCTTTATTTGCAATATTTGCTCGCTCATCTAATTCAACAAAAACATCTTTATCACGCGTGTAAATCACTTTTATTCCTGGGTATTTTTTCTTTATTTGTTCACCCAGCTTTAAAGCAATGGACAAGCAAACATTTTTCTCATTTGCAGAGGCCCCATGACAACCAGGATCCTTTCCTCCATGCCCAGCATCAATAACAATTGTTTTGATGGTTGGCCGCTCGGTCACAGTCTTTTGTCCGTATGAATTTCTTCCGCCAAAGATGACTAGAAGCAATAAAATTAGATTGAATCTGTTATATGTCAATATTTTTTCCATTGCGAAGAGCTAATTTTAATAGTTTTGTAGTCGAATTGATGACTAAAAACAAATTTACATTTCATTATTGACCAAAAAACGTTCCATACTGATACTTATCTTCGGCTTATTGTTAATAATGTTCGACACAACGGTTGGTTACGGTCAAACTAATCCTATCAAGGACACGTTGAGATTGAATGACGACTCATTTGAAGATATAATTTATTATAGTGCTAGAGATTCAATTTACACCGATTTAAAAAAGAAACAAGTTCATTTATTTGGAGATGCCAAAGTCAATAATGGTGAAATCAAAATGTCGGCAGGATACATTTTAATTGATTTGGATAAAAATGAAATTTTAGCGCAATACGCTTTTGA
>JBIIWQ010000279.1:0-3316 GCA_044338805.1 Crocinitomicaceae bacterium | reverse complement strand
CCACAAAAACTTTTAGACCCATCTGAATTGTAATAATCAATTTCAAAATCAAGTGAATTGTGCGTGTTTATTTTGATTAATCCATCAGCACCAACACCAAATCGACGATCACAAATTTGAACAATTTGAGCAATCGACAAATCATTATATTGACCAGTTAAATTGTCCAACATAACAAAATCGTTCCCAGTTCCTTGATATTTTTGAAAGTGAATGAGCATCAAATTATTTTTGACAAAGTTAGTTTATTCGTTCAAATAATTTGGGTTTTTGCTTAACATTCTTTAACAGCCGCAGCGTAACAAAACAATGGTTCTTGTCGTTATTATTGCATTAAAAAAAATAAAATCATGAAAAATAACTTTAAACTTTTTGGATTGGGTCTTTTAGGAGGAATGCTCCCACTCGGCGCGTTTTTAATGTTTAACGCTACATCTTATTCCAGCTTATCGGACGAGGTAATTGATGGAAATAGGTTGTATAATGCTCGAGCTGTTAATTTTGATGGAACAAATCCAATTGGACCGGATTTTATTTCAGCATCGGAAAGCTCAATAAACTCAGTCGTTCACGTAACAACGAAAGTTGTAAAAACATCCTTTCAACGAGATCCTTTTCAGGAATTCTTTTATGGACCAGGTGCTGGCGGACAAGAATACAAACAATATGGTGCTGGTTCCGGTTCTGGTGTAATAATATCATCAGAAGGTTATATTGTAACCAACAATCACGTAATTGAAGATGCAAGCGAAATCGAAGTCATCTTAAACGACAATACAAAATATACAGCCAAATTAGTGGGAGCTGATCCTTCAACGGATATTGCCGTTTTAAAAATTGAAGGTTCAGGTTTTCAACCAATTCCACTGGGAAATAGTGATGATTTAAGAATTGGAGAATGGGTCTTAGCTGTTGGAAATCCATTCAATCTTACTTCTACCGTTACAGCTGGAATCGTCTCAGCAAAAGCTCGAAATATTAATTTATTGTCTGATCGAACACAACAAAACATTGTTCCAATAGAATCATTTATTCAAACAGATGCAGCGGTGAATCCTGGCAATAGCGGTGGAGCATTGGTAAATACTAAAGGTGAATTGGTTGGGATTAATACTGCAATTGCCTCACAAACTGGAAGTTATTCAGGTTATTCATTTGCAATACCAGTGAATCTAGTACAAAAAGTAATGCGTGATTTAATTGATTATGGCATTGTTCAAAGAGGATTTTTAGGCGTTCAAATTGCTGATATAAATCAAGAAATAAAAGAAAAGAACTCACTATCTAGTATTAAAGGTGTTTTCATTTCGGATGTAACGGATGGTGGAAGTGCAGAAAAAGCTGGATTAAAAACAGGAGATGTTATTTTAAAAATTGGAACAAGAGAAGTAAATTCTGTTGCTGAGTTACAAGAAGAAATTGGAAAACGCCGACCTGGAGACAAAGTTTCATTGACTATTAGAAACAAAGGTGGTGATGAAGAAATAAAGGAGCTCGTTTTACGTAACCAAGATGGTGAGACTTCGTTAATTTCAAAGGAAGAAATTGCTAAAAATTATGCGTTGGGTGCAACGTTTATAGAAATAAGTAGTAAAGAGAAGAAAGAACTCAATATTACTTACGGTGTGAAGATTGAGACATTAAATGCTGGAAAATTAAAATCAATTGGAATTCAGCCGGGAATGATCATAACAAAAGTTAATAATGAACAAATTGATACTGTAGAAAAATTAACATCAAAATTAAATGGTGCTAATAAGGGAATTTTGTTAGAAGTACTAAGCGCAAGTGGTAAGAAGAATTATTACGGCTTTGGTTTGTAAATCAGCATAAAGGCACGATTATTGAGAAGCGGGTGTGTTAAAAAATTGTAAAGATTTTTTTGGAAATCTATATATTTTGGTTGTACCTTTGCATCCGTTTTCCCCATTACTAATTCAAAAAAGAGGAGTAAGAACAGAATGAGACAGCTAAAAATTACGAAGTCGATTACCAATCGCGAGAGTCAATCACTTGACAAATACTTACAAGACATTGGTAAAGAAGAGTTAATAACAGCAGAGCAAGAGGTAGAATTAGCTAGGAAAATCAAACAAGGTGATCAACAAGCCTTAGAGAAATTAACAAGAGCAAATTTGCGTTTCGTTGTATCTGTTGCAAAACAATACCAAAATCAAGGATTAACATTACCAGATTTAATTAATGAAGGTAACTTAGGTTTGATTAAGGCAGCACAAAAATTTGATGAGACACGTGGATTTAAATTCATTTCATATGCTGTATGGTGGATTCGTCAATCTATTTTACAAGCGTTAGCTGAACAAGCACGTATTGTGCGTCTTCCATTGAACCAAGTTGGTTCTTTGAATAAAATCAACAAAGCATTTTCACGATTAGAACAAGAATTCGAACGTCCACCATCAGCAGAAGAGTTGGCGGAGGCTTTAGAAGTTCCTGAAGACAAAATCAAAGAAAGTTTAAATGTTTCTGGTCGTCACGTATCAATGGATGCTCCCCTATCAACTTCTGAAGATGGAGGAACATTAATGGATGTTATGGCAAATGCAGATTCACCAAAAGCAGATCATGCTTTAATGGCTGAGTCTTTGCAAAAAGAAATCGAACGTTCATTAAGTACGTTAACAGATAAAGAACGTGAAATCATTCGTTTGTTCTTCGGAATTGGAATGAATCATGGATTGACGCTTGAGGAGATTGGATCAAAATTCAATTTAACACGTGAGCGCGTTCGACAAATAAAGGAAAAAGCGATTCGCAGATTGCGACATACATCGAGAAATAAGTTGCTCAAAGCATATTTGGGCTAAAAAAATAAAAAGGCTTTCTACTAACGTGGGGAGCCTTTTTTGCTAAATACCGTTTATAAATACTATTAATTAACACTCTTTAAATCAAACAAATGGAGGCTGCATTAGGTTACGAAAAAGAATTGAAATCGCATGTTGAAAGAGAACGTGCTGCTGTTAAACTATCAAGTAAAGTTGGTGAACTGCTTTATGACAAAGGTATTGAATTGGTACTTTTTCGAAATAATTTAACAGATGTAACGATCTCAGAAATTTTAAACCTCCATGAATATGCAAGAAAAGTAGTTAATAAACCAATCGACGTTTTTACTTCGTCGGAATTAGCTGAGCAGATTTTACACATGGACCTTGCTCCTTCTAAATTAGATATTGGTAAATTATCAAGTGAGTGGTTGGCTGAACAAAATAATTATAGTTCAAAAGCGGAATTTTTAGATGAAAAACTTGCAAATTTCGGAAAAACAGCAAGCAATTCATTTGAACCAAGA
>JBIIWQ010000154.1:0-5561 GCA_044338805.1 Crocinitomicaceae bacterium | reverse complement strand
ATTAAAACAGTAAAGAGTGCATAAAACCTGATTTTTTTTATGAAACTATTTTGAACTTGAGAACTATCAATAAATAACAAAAGTGCAAATGATAAGGAAATATATGTGCACGTAAAATACCTTCTTGGGACATTGTTTTCGAAGGTCCATGATGAAATTAAAATGATGAATAACAGTAAAAAACCTTCGATTAAGAAAAAGTAAAACCATCTATTTGGTTTGCTTTTCAACCTTTTTCTATTGAATACTAGAATTCCAATAAGGATTAAAACAAGATAGGTGTAAAGACTAGTAAAAGGTTCATTCGCTTTGAATAAGAGCATATCGCCAATGGATTCGAAGAATTGTTTAAACGTGTTTAAAATATTCCCTAAATCACTAAAATTGGAATAGGATTGATGAATCGGCGAGAAACTTTTTGCTTGTTTGATAAAAAGGAAACCGAATATCACTCCAAGAAACAAATACATTACTCCTTTATTCAGAACGATTTTTTTAACGGACGGATTTTCCTTAATGAATATCAGAGATTGAATACCAATCAAAACTCCACCTGAAACAAGTGCCATTTCCGAAACCCAAACGGCAGTAATAAAGATTAGTGTTAGCAAGATAAACAGCAAATGTTGTTGAAGAATTTTTGCTTTATTCAGATTGATTTGATGCAATAAAAAACAGGCAATGGCAATTAAACTATAGTGAATTCCAAAAGCAAATTGGGTCACATCAATCATGTGAATGGGAGGGAAGAACCAAATAATGCAAAAAATCAGTTTGTACCAGTTGTTTTTCAGGAAAGAAGCAAACGCTAAGAATCCAGTTAAAAGGATTAAATAATGGGTGATTGATTCAGAAGTTAAGGCGGATAGATGAAATACTTTGTTAAAGAATTGTGCAAGTAACGGGATCAAACTTCCCATTCGATCTTGACCCCAAAAGTAAAAATCGTTTGGTAATTTAAAATCATGAATCATTAATACAGTTACGGCATTGTCTGAATTCAACAAAGGATAAAACAACGAAGAAAAAAAGAAAAAGGATAAACTAGAAATCAGAATGACCAATACCAAATAAGTGTTTCTTCCCATCAATGTTTAATTACAAATTTCAAACAAATGTAATTAAATTCAAATAGGTGAAATTTTACAAGGGCCATTCAAATACTTGGTCAAAAAAAAATCTACGAATGCTTCGATGCATTTGCGGAGTTTAACTACTAACCACTACTAAATAGTATTCAAAATGTTTCGTTAAATTTTCAATAAACAATTAGATGATTATTCTGTTTAATAAATAAAATGAAAGCATGTATCAATTAAAGCGCACTCAATTTGTAAAAACCGACCTAGCAACGTGTTGGGATTTTTTCTCATCGCCAAACAATCTCAATAAAATTACCCCCAAAGAAATGGGTTTTGACGTTTTAACGGAAGGTTCGGAATGCATGTATGAAGGGTTGATGATTGAATATAAAGTTCGTCCTTTACTGAACATTCCATTGAGATGGATTACAGAGATCACGCATGTCAAACACCAGCAGTATTTTGTGGATGAACAGCGCAAAGGGCCATACAAAATCTGGCACCACGAACATCATTTTCGTGAAGTTGAAGGTGGTGTCGAAATGACAGATATTGTATCTTATGAATTACCTTATGGAATCCTCGGTAAATTAGCCCATCCAATTCTTGTTAAGAAAAAACTGGAGCAAATATTTGCCTACCGTTTTAAAATTGTAGACGAACTGTTTGTTTGAAATACTACTGATTATTCAGTCGTAATTCCTTCAAATTCTTCTTCATTTTCTACTGCTTCTTTTTTGGTGACTCTTAGAATTGCGTCCTTGTGGTGTGCAGGAGAATAAATGGTATACATTTTTAAATCGTCACTAGCTGAAGTATTAATGACATTGTGTTTTGCACCGGCTGGAACAACAACTGCATCGCCGTCACAAACGTCATAAGCGTGACCATCGATTACTACTTTTCCTTTTCCACTTTCAAACCTGAAAAATTGGTCATTATCAGTGTGAATTTCCTCTCCGATATCTTCATTTGGGAGCAAGCTCATTAAGACTAATTGACTGTGTTTTGAAGTGTAAAGTACTTTTCTGAAATTTGAATTTTCTTGAGTTGCTTTTTCGATTGAAATTTTAAATCCGTTCATGATATCCTTTGTGGTTTTATGTTGTTACTAATCCCTATAAAGGTAATTTAACAGTTCACATAAAAACAGAACAAAAATCAGTTTATTTAAAAAATCGTATTATACTGTTTTAACCATCTCAAGCGCTTTCGTAATATGCCCTTCAGCATCTGTCATTGAATTGTAAATCCCACGAATTTCTCCTTTTAGGTCGATGATATATGTCACTCTTCCAGAAATAAGTCCAAATAAACTTCTCGGTACACCAAAAGTAGTTCGCACATCTTGTTTTATATCGGCTAATAAATTGAATGTGAGTCTGTTTTTTTTGGCGAATTTTAGATGTGAGCTAACTGAATCTGAAGAAATTCCAAATACTTCACAACCCAAGTCTTTGAAAGCTTCATGACTATCACGAAACGAACACGCTTCTTTTGTACATCCACTTGTATCATCCTTTGGGTAAAAATAGATTACTAAGATTTTTTGACCGATGAAATCAGCTATATTGATCGTTTTCCCATCTTGGTTTTCTAAACTGAATATTGGACAATTATCTCCTATTTGTAATGACATACTTAGTTATTTAGTGCTTGTTTATATCTTTCTAAAACCCTTTCTCGAGCAAATTTATGATCAATGATTGGTTCTGGATAATCTGAAGTTTCAAACTCAGGAATCCATTTTTTTATGTATTCAAATTGCTTGTCAAATTTTTCTTGTTGACTTGTTGGGTTAAAAACGCGAAAATATGGTGCCGCATCGCATCCACATCCTGCCGCCCATTGCCAACCTCCAACATTACTTGCTAATTCATAATCCAACAATTTTTCGGCAAAATAAACTTCTCCCAATCTCCAGTCCAAAAACAAATGTTTGGTAAGAAAACTCGCAACGACCATGCGAACACGGTTGTGCATAAAACCAGTATGATTTAATTCTCTCATGCCTGCATCAACCAAAGGATATCCTGTTTTTCCCTCGCACCAAGCATTAAAATGTAAATCATTGTGTTCCCATTCTATGCGGTCATATTGTTTTTTAAATGCATCTTTTGCAGAATGTGGAAAGTGAAAAATGATCATTTGATAGAAATCACGCCAAATTAATTCATTCAAAAAAGTTTCGTTATTTTCTTTGGCTGCCCTAACCAATTCACGGATGCTTATTGTCCCAAATCGCAGATGCAAACTTAAATGTGTTGTGGCATCTAATGAGGGGAAATCTCTTTTTTCAGAATAAGATTGTATCTGTTCTAAAGGAAATTTTTTGAATGGGAAAGAGTTTTTTTGCAATGAATCAAAACCAAGATTCTCTAAAGAAATAATTTCTGAACTTTCTGATTTTTGAAGTTTATCCAAGTACTTTTCAACTTGGTACGATTTAGAATAATAGGTATTTATTTTTTCTTTCCACTTGCGAGAATAAGGCGTAAATACTGTATATGGTAAACCATCTGATTTGGTGATTTCATGCTTCTCAAAAATCACATGATCCTTGGTGCCAATAAACTCAATATTCAATTCGGAGAGAAGCGCATGAATCTGCATATCCCTTTCAGATGCATACGGTTCATAATCTCTATTGGTATAAACAACTTGAGCATTAAATTCATGAGCAATTTCAGGAATTAAATCAATGGGATTGCCAAAATAAATCTTTAAATCAGCTCCATTTTGCTGATACTGTTTTTTTAAATTTTCTATTTCTTGATGGATAAACAGTATACGTTGATCACTTTTTTTAAGTTTCGAAAGAATTGTTTCGTCAAAAATGAAAATTGGTTGAACAAAAGAGCTGTTTTTTAAAGCTTTGAATAATCCTGCATTATCATTTATACGTAAATCTCTGCGGTGCCAAAAAATTGATTTCATTGACCGCTATATTCTACAACGTTATTTTCTGTTTCCCATAGTCGAATCATTAACGAGTATTTGCTTTCGATTTTTGGTCTTAATAAGTTCCATGCAACCAATGCGATATTTTCTGCTGAGGTTTTTAAATCTGTGAACTCCTCACAATCTAGATTTAAATTTCTATGGTCAAAGCGCTCTGTTACAGTTTCCTGAACTAATTCTTTTAACTTTTTCAAATCATAAACAAATCCAGTTTCAAGGTCAATTTCGCCTTCAATCCATGTTTCTATGACGTAGTTGTGACCATGGTAATTGGGATTACTGCATTTGCCAAAAACTTCAAAATTTTTCTCGTCACTCCATGCAGCATTGAATAAACGATGTGCGGCATTAAAAGTCAATCTTCTACAAACTTTCATTTTTTAAGTATTCGTGTATTTTGTTGAAATGTTCTAGAATTATTATTTTGAACCAAAAGGTGAATTCTGTTGGTTGTATAATTATAGCTTTTTTTACTTCTTCTAAATTCAACCATTTATAATCTATCGCCTCATCTTTGTTCAATATTGGGTCTAGATTTGAGTATCCTATTAACACATGGTCTAATTCATGTTCAATTAAATTATTATCTAGTTCTGCTTTATAAATAAAGTAGAACAGTTCTTCTAATTCACAATCAAAACCCATCTCTTCTTGTAACCTGCGATGTGCAGCGGTTAAATTAGACTCTTCAGGCATTGGATGACTGCAGCATGTATTTGTCCATAATCCTTCCGAATGATATTTACCAAAAGCACGTCTTTGAAGCAATAATTCTTTTTTGTCGTTAAAGATTAAAACAGAAAATGCACGGTGAAGTAGACCTTGTTTATGGGTCTCTAATTTCTCCATTTGACCAATTACTTTGTCTTCAAGGTCAACTAAACTAACGTAAATGTTTTGACTTAGTTCCAATTATAATAGGTTTAAATTATGTCTTAAATAGGAGGTGACAAATAAACGGTATTTTTTGTTATTTGGTATTCTAACACGTTCATTCATAATAGAATACGCAGAAGTGGATTTGATTTTATTAAAAAGTTTATAATAATAAATATATGCCATATAAACACCAAATCGAGCATTTTTCGGTAGTTTCATAATACCTTCATACCCTAATTTGAAATCTAATTCAATGTCCGCTTCAATTTCTGATTTCACAGCAGAATTAAAGGTGTTTAAATCTATACCAGGAAAATAGGTGCGCCCCAACTCTTTAAAATCAGCTTTTAAATCTCTTAAAAAATTGATTTTTTGAAAAGCAGAACCCAATTTCATTGCAAATGGTTTTAGCTGCTTATATTCCTCTTCACTTCCATTAACAAAAATCTTTAGGCACATTAATCCAACAACTTCTGCGGAACCTAATATATACTGTTCATATTTGTTTATGTCATAAGATTTTTTATCTAAATCCATTTCCATACTTAATAAGAATGTTTCAACTAAATCTAGCGGTATTTTGTATTTGTTAACGGCCCATTGGAAGCTGTTTAAGATTGGGTTTAACGATATACCTTG
>JBIIWQ010000153.1:0-5576 GCA_044338805.1 Crocinitomicaceae bacterium | reverse complement strand
AAAAAAAATCACAGTTCATCGGCCTAATACCTTGATTTGTCGAATTTTTAAAGTTTATTTTACTCTTAGGATTCCAAGAATATGCTGTCTAAATTTTCTACCAAACAATGAATAATAACTATGAATAGACTTTTATGTCCAACAATCAAATTATTTCGATTTTTTATGCAAGATGAGTATACTTATTGATTTAAAGGTTACCTTTTTTTACGTTTTGCGTTTAGAAAGAACACAATTAAATTTGTTCTATAGATAATTAGAAAATATTCAAACATATATATAATATTCAAAGTTTTTTCAGTGAATAGTGGTTAGGTTAGGTTAAAAAGTGGTTCGGTTCTCGAATCACTTTTTTGTTTATACAACTTTTAATGCATTACGCTAGATAACCACCTCTCCATTTTTTCAAAAGAACTATTTTTTCTTGATGCTATATCAGCTATTTGTTCTTCTGTAATCTTCCCCAAACCAAAATACTTTGCTTCCTTGTGAGCAAAATACCATCCAGAAACAGAAGAAGTAGGCATCATAGCTAAGCTCTCTGTCAATGAAACTCCGGTAAGTTCTGTTGCATTCAATAACTCAAAAAGACCTGTTTTTTCAGTATGATCCGGACAAGCTGGATAACCAGGAGCTGGGCGTATTCCGACATAGGACTCTTTGATTAAATCTGAATTAGACAATTTTTCATTTCTGGCGTATCCCCACAAATCTGTTCTCACAATTTCATGTAATTTCTCAGCAAATGCTTCGGCCAAACGATCTGCCAATGCTTTTAAAAGAATTGAATTATAATCATCGTGGTCTTTTTCAAAACGCTGAATATGCTCTTCTATTCCAAGCCCTGTTGTAACAACAAAACCACCAATATAATCTTCAACCTCAGAATCTTTTGGCGCAATAAAATCTGACAAAGCAATATTTGGCTGACCTTCCGCTTTCTTCGTTTGTTGACGCAAAGAATGTTGAATATTCAAAATGGTTTTTGGTGATTCGTTTGAATAAATTTCAATATCATCACCAACAGAATTTGCAGGAAACAAACCTACAACTGCTTTCGCTTTTAACCATTTTTGATCAATTATTTGCTTTAGCATCTTTTGCGCATCAGCATATAATTTCGTTGCTTCATTGCCTACAAGTTCATCGGTCAATATGTTTGGAAATCGTCCATGCAATTCCCACGTTTGAAAAAAGGGTGTCCAATCAATATAATCTACCAATTCAGCGATAGGATAATCTTCCAATTTTGTTAATCCCAATTTTGCTGGTTGGATACAATCTTCTTGTTTCCAATTAATAGCAAATTTATTCTTTCTAGCTTCCTCTAGTGATAATAATTGCTTTGCTCCTCGGTGTTTTTCATGGTGCTCACGCACTCGAGTATATTCAACCTTTAATTCTTCTACAAAAGCATCCTTTTTTTGACCTAACAAACTTTCTACAACAGTAACAGCTCGTGAAGCATCCAACACATGAACCGTTTGACCTTTCGTATAATTTTGCTCAATTTTTACAGCAGTGTGAACTTTTGAAGTTGTAGCACCGCCAATCATTAAAGGAATAGTCAAATTGGCACGTTCCATTTCTTTGGCCATAGTGACCATTTCATCCAAAGAAGGCGTAATTAATCCACTTAGACCAATAACATCAACCTTTTCATCAATGGCGGTTTGAATAATTTTATCAAACGGCACCATCACTCCTAAATCGATGACTTCATAGTTATTACAGCCCAATACAACGCCAACAATGTTTTTTCCTATATCATGGACATCGCCTTTAACTGTCGCCATCAATACCTTTCCGGAAAAAGATCTAACTCCATCTTTTTCTGCTTCTATAAAAGGAAGTAAATAGGCCACTGCCTTTTTCATGACTCTAGCAGATTTCACTACTTGGGGCAAAAACATTTTACCGCTCCCAAATAGATCTCCAACGATATTCATTCCATCCATTAAAGGTCCTTCAATCACTTCAATTGGGCGAGAAAACTGATGTCGACATTCTTCAACATCTTCGTCGATGAACTCAACGATTCCTTTTACTAAAGCGTGCGCTAATCGTTCATTTACAGGAACATTTCTCCATGAAAGATCAATTTCTCTTTTTTTACCGTCTCCTTTTACGGTTTCAGCATACTCAAGTAACCTTTCAGTTGCATCGGGTCTTCTATTCAATAGAACATCCTCTACAAAAATTAATAGTTCTTTATCAATATCTGAATACACTTCTAGCATTGCAGGATTCACAATTCCCATATCCATACCATTTTGAATAGCATGATAAAGAAAAGCTGAATGCATAGCCTCACGCATTTTGTCATTTCCTCTAAACGAGAATGAAACATTTGAAACTCCTCCGCTAACATGCGCACCTGGTAGATTTTCTCTAATCCATTTTGTTGCGCGGAAAAAATCGACAGCGTTGTTGTTATGTTCTTCCATTCCTGTTGCAACAGGGAAAATATTTGGGTCAAAAATGATGTCCTCTTTTGCAAAATGAACTACATCAACTAAAATGTCATATGATCTTTTACAAATTTCTATTCGTCGTTCATAGCTATCAGCCTGACCATTTTCATCAAACGCCATAACAATAACAGCTGCGCCATATCTTTTGACTTTTTTCGCTTGAGAGATAAAGTTTTCTTCTCCCTCTTTCAACGAAATTGAATTTACAACACCTTTCCCTTGAATGCATTTTAATCCTGCTTCAATGATTTCCCATTTAGAACTATCTATCATGATTGGAACGCGAGAAATATCAGGTTCGGAAGCGATTAAATTCAAGAATTTCACCATTGCTTCTTTTCCATCAATCATTCCTTCATCCATATTGATATCGATGATTTGTGCTCCTCCTTCCACTTGATCTCTGGCTACAGCTAAAGCTGCTTCAAAATCTCCCTCTTTGATCATTCTGAGAAAGGCACGTGATCCGGTAACATTTGTTCGTTCACCAATATTCACAAAATTGCTAAGTGAAGTGACAATCAAAGGCTCTAACCCTGATAGTTTTAATGTTGATTGTGTATTATCTGACATCTAAAATCTATATTATTGTTCTTGGTTGGTAATTTTTTGCCAAATCTGCAATTGCTTTGATGTGTTCTGGCGTTGTTCCGCAGCAACCGCCAATGATGTTCACAAGACCTTCATCTAAGAATTCCTTGATTTGTACAGCCATAATTTCGGGTGTTTCATCATATTTACCGAACTCATTTGGTAATCCAGCATTTGGGTGAGCGCTTACACCAAAACTTGCCTTTTGATTAAGAATTTGCAAATAAGGACGCATCATTGAAGCTCCTAGTGCGCAATTCAAACCGATAGTTAACAATGGCATGTGTGACATAGAAATCAAAAAGGCTTCTGTTGTTTGTCCTGTCAATGTTCTGCCACTTTGATCTGTAATCGTTCCAGATACCATGATAGGAATTTGAACTTTTCTTTCTTCAAAAACGACATCAATGGCATAAAGAGCAGCTTTTGCATTTAAGGTGTCAAATACTGTTTCGACTAACAGTAAATCAACTCCTCCATCCATTAATGCATTCACTTGGTCTTTATAGGCATCCACCAACTCATCAAAAGAAATCCCTCGAAAACCAGGGTCATTCACATCTGGCGAAATGGATGCTGTTCTATTTGTTGGACCAATTGAACCTGCTACAAATCTTGGCTTATCTTGATTAAGAGCAGTAAATTCAGCAGCTACTTCCTTTGCTATCTTTGCAGATTGAAAATTAATATCATACACATATTTCTCTAGGCCATAATCTGCTTGTGCTATCCAAGTGCCAGAAAAAGTATTCGTTTCAGCAATATCGGCCCCAGCTTCAAAATATTTTCGATGGATTTCCTTAATAATTTCAGGACGTGTCAATGAAAGCAAATCATTGTTTCCTTTTAATGATTTATCATGGTTTTCGAACCAACCTTTGCGAAAATCCTCTTCTTCCAATTTATGGCGCTGAATCATCGTTCCCATTGCTCCATCGAGAATAAGGATTCTTGTTTTTAATAATTCTTGAATTGTTTTCATAATTTATTTAATACACAAACTATGAAAAAAGGGAAGTACACAACTGCACTATCGACTTATCTTAACCCAACAATATGTTGAGATTGGATTTGGCACCTATTCCGCGAACGGAGGTTGCCAAGGTTTCATAGGGCCTAATCCCTCCACCTTTCTTCATAAGTTTATTTGAATGAACGAGGTGCAAAATTACTTCGAAATTAGTTCTTAGCCAAGATTTTAGTAAATCTCTTTATATTTTTTGTATCTTCAAGCATCAAATTCATTCAAAAATGAAAAGAATACTACTTCTATTTATACTACTTTCTCAGGTTAATATATCCGTTTCACAAACTTTTACGGATTCTAATTTACCCATAGTTGTTATCACAACTCAAGTTGGTCAACCAATAAATGATGTTACAAGAGTTGTTTGTGATATGGGGATTATCGATAATGGTTTCGGGAATCAAAATTTATTAACGGATCCTTTTAACAATTACAACGGAAAAATTGCCATCGAAATTAGGGGCTCAACATCCCAACAATATCCTAAAAAGAGTTATGGTTTCGAAACACAAAATCTATTAGGCGCAAATTTCAACGTGCCTTTAATGGGCTTGCCAATTGAAAATGATTGGATTTTATATGGTCCTTATCCTGATAAAACATTGATACGCGATGTTTTGACCTATGATCTTTCGCAAAAAATGGGTCATTATGCTTCAAACTGGAGACATTGTGAGTTGATGATCGATAATGAATATCGTGGGGTTTATATTTTAATTGAGAGAATTAAAAGAGACAATAACCGCGTTGACGTTGCAAAACTCGATTTCGACGATTTAGCTGGAGACTCCCTTACCGGTGGTTATATTGTAAAAATTGATAAAATGACAGGTGAAGTTGGTTATTCGTGGCCTTCCAATTACAACACAGAAGTTCTTTTTCAATTTCATGATCCAGAGTTTGATCAATTAGACCCAATTCAATCAAGTTATATGGAAACATTTGTGGGGGAATTTGAAGATGCTATTTGGGGGCCTCAATTTGCTGATCCCCTTGTTGGATATCCAAATTATATTGAAACAACTTCGTTTTATGACTTTTTCATTTTGCAAGAATTAGGAAGAACAGTTGATGGCTATCGATCAAGTTCATTCATGCACAAGGATAAAACAAGTGGGGCGTGGAATGGCAAATTGGTTGCTGGTCCTATGTGGGATTTTAATCTTTCCTATGGAAACGCTGATTATTGTGAGGCCAATTTAACAACTGGTTGGCAATATAATTTTGATGATATCTGCGATTTCACAACTGCTATTCCTTTTTGGTGGGAAAAATTATTGCAATCTTCCACCTACAGAAATGGATTAAAATGCCGTTGGGAAGAACTGCGACAAGGGGCTTTACACACCGATAGTGTAAATTATTTCATTGATTCGATGGCAAATTACCTTCAAGATGCGCGCATTCGAAATTTCCAAAAATGGCCTATAATAGGTGTTTATGTGAATTGGAATGGCTTCGTTGGAATGACGTACCAAGAAGAT
>JBIIWQ010000152.1:0-5588 GCA_044338805.1 Crocinitomicaceae bacterium | reverse complement strand
CAATACAACATCACCTTCATTAGCGTTAGTTCAGTACATAACTATTGCGTGTCATGGAAATTCAGATGGTTCAATAACAGTTATTGGTTCTGGAGGAACAGGAGCACTTCAGTATTCAATTGATGGTGGTGAAACATGGCAAGTATCAGGTGTTTTTACTGGTCTAACAGCAGGAAATTACACACCAATGGTTAAAGATGTTGTTGGATGTCTTGGTTCAACTTCAGAAATAGCAATTACAGAACCATTTGCTGCAGAATGGACAGCTAATCAAACACCAACTTCTTGTTTTGGGTCGAGTAACGGACAAATTGACGTTGGTCCTGTAATGGGAGGAACTGGAACTATGACATACAGTATTTACGGGGTTAATTTCCAATCAAGTTCTAATTTCTCAGGTTTAGCTGCGGGGCCTTATACGGTTACGGTAAAAGATGCTGCAGGATGCCTTTCAACAACAAATATTACGGTTACATCACCTGCTCCAATAGTGGTTTCTGTTGATTCTTGGTTTGGTTTATCTTGTTTTGAAAGTGGTGACGGAGAAATTCACCTTTCAGCAACTGGAGGAAATGGTGAGTATGTTTACGCCTTAAATTCAACTGGCGAACAAACATCTGGTGATTTCTATGATCTTGAATCTGGGTTATTCTCAATCCAAGTAATGGACGGGAATAGCTGTTTAGGAACTGCTTCAGTGACACTTGGGCAACCTAGTCAAATTGTTGCTTCAATTAATACAGGAAACTCTACATGTGGTAATTTGAACGGTAATATTTTAATCCTTGCATCAGGAGGGTCTGGAAGTGGATACATATATAACCTTAACGAAGGCTCGCAAATTAATGGAACAGGTAACTTTGTAGGATTGCAATCGAATGAATATGGAATTTATGTAACAGATGCTACTGGTTGTTCAGTAAATTTTAACACATATGTAACTGACTCTGATGGCCCTTCAATCGCAACTTGGACTAGCACGAATGTTTCATGTCATGGAGGAGATGATGGAAGTATTACTATTAGTTCTACAACTGGAGGAACTGGATTAATTACTTACAGTCTTAATGGAACTACATTCCAAACGTCATCTATATTTTCTGGATTATCAGCAGGGAGTTACACTGTAATTGCGAAAGACGCAAATGGATGTGCAGGTGAGGTGAGTGTTACAATAAGTGAGCCTAATGGATTCACAATCGTGTTAAACGAGACGGATGTAACGTGTTTTGGAAGTAACAACGGAACTCTTACTGTTTTAGCAGGTGGTGGTGCTGGAACTTTAGCATATAGTATTAATGGGGTTACTTTCCAATCGTCATCTTTGTTTCAAAATCTATCTCCTGGATCGTATATTGTAACAGTTAAAGATGCTGGTGGATGTGAAGGAACCGCATCAATTTTTATTGGATCTGCTCATGAAATTCACCTTTCTGCTGGAGTTTTGAGAGTATCTTGTTTTGGTGCCGATGATGGCGCAATAAACGCAACTGCTTTTGGAGGCACTGGTGCAATCCAATTTAGTTTGGACGGAGTTAATTACCAATCTCAAGGGTATTTCAATAATTTGCCTGGATCTGCAGTCTATACATTATATGCTCGTGATGCTAGTGGATGTGTTGTTACTCATAATTATTTCATTTCTCAACCACAGAATTTAGTGTTAGCATCGAACGTAATTGATGTATCATGTGCTGGAGGGAATAATGGTGTTATCAATTTAACGATGTCAGGTGGAACCTCACCATATCACTTCAATTGGTCTAATTTTGCAACAACTGAAGATTTATTTAACCTAAGTGCTGGGTCTTACAGTGTAATGGTTACTGATGAAAATGGTTGTGATGTTATGTCGAATTTTGTTGTTCATGCACCTGCAAATCCATTAATTATAAATGGAACTGTAACCAATGCAACTGGAGCAACCAATGCAAATGGAACTATTGATGTTACAGTAACAGGAGGAACAGCTCCTTATTCTTTCCTATGGAATAATGGTTCAACGACGGAAGATTTAACGTCAGTAATGCCAGGAACTTATTATGTAACCATGATCGATGCAAATGGGTGTGAGCAAATTAGTTTCTATACAGTTGCAGTTACCGTAGGTATCGATGAGGTTTATAACCAAGGATCTTTGAATGTGTACCCGAATCCGGCTGCAGATAAAATCACAATCGATTTAGGAACGAATAAATTAGCGAATAAAATCGTAATGTTTGATCCTGCTGGTAAAGTAGTATTTGAAGATGTTCCAAACGGTAGCAAGTTTGATGTGAATATTCAACAATTTGCTGAAGGAACTTATTTAATGAATATTTATTTAGGCGAAGAAGTAGTAGTGAAGCGAGTTGTAATTATTAGATAGCCTTATTTAATAGTCAACTTGGGGAAAGGCTGTCATTTATGACAGCCTTTTTTTGTATAAATACACGTTTAAAACTAGCATAAATCCAATCCACACTGTTATAGTAAAACAAATCTTGAATTAAATGACTTTAAAAAACCTGATATTGGGTCAAATTCTTTCTTTTTTAATGGGAATCTCGACGGTAAAAACTGTTCCTTTATTTTGCTCACTTTCAAAATAAATTCGGCCATCGAGCAAATTTAAATAGTTACTCACAATATTTAATCCTAGTCCAGTTCCTTGAATATTGATGGCGTTTTCAGCCCTGAAAAACCGATCAAATAGATTTTTTTGCTCATTTTTAGGTATTCCTATTCCAGAATCTTTTACTACAATTTTTAATGTATCCGTTGCAAATTCAGTTTCGAGAATTATTTCACTCAATTCAGGTGAATACTTAATCGCATTGGAAAGCAAATTAGTTAAGATATTCTTAAAGATGCTCAAGTCTGTTGTAACGTTTTTATTTCCAGTATGGGTATATTTAATCAACGACGTATTTTTGATAATACCTGTAAATGAATCAATGATTTCATTGCAGATATTCGGAATTACAATATCTGTTTCTCGAACTACTATTTTTCGTTGTTCTAGTTTATCCAGAGAAAGGAAATCATCAAGGATATTTATAAGATGTTTTAGGGACGACTTGATTCGAATAACATTACTGTGTTGTTTTTCTTGACTATCTTCTATGTCAATATACTTGGAAAGTAGATTCGTTGAATTTAATATCGATGTTAAAGGAGTTCTAAACTCATGCGAAGCCATTGAGACAAATCGTGATTTCAGTTTCCCTAAATCTTGTTCATTTTTAAGTAAGCGTAAGATGTCTTCTTCGGCTTTTTTAACTTTTGTAATGTTCGTAGAAACTACGAGTATTTGTTTGATTTTTCCATCACCATTATCGATTGCTACCGCATTGAGTGAATGAACATTATGATTAGATCGAGTTTCCAAACTACCATTATAGCCATTAAATACGTCTTGTAAGAAATTTTTAATTTCATCAACAGCCATTGGATTAATACGCTGAAGAAAACTTGTGCCAATTAAGTCTTTGCTGATAATTCCTTTTTTAAACATTTCGTTTCCTTCAACAAAAACATAGTTGAAATCTTCATCTAAAACCATTATTACTCCATTCGGGAAGTTTCGAGCAACCGTTTCATGTAGTTGTTGACTTTTATAAAGGTCATGGGTTCTTTCTTCAACCTTTTTTTCTAGTTCGAATTTGTCATTTTCTAGTTTTTCTTGTTCCGCTTTTCGTATAGTTATATCATTTATTGATGCCATTACTAATGTTTCATCTCCATTCGTATAGCTGCTTAAACTAATTTCTACAGGAAATTGCGTTCCTTCCTTCCGTAGCGCGTATAAATTTTTCTTTGAACTCATTGAGCGAGTTTGTGCATCTTTACCGTATGTGTCGCGGTGATTTTCATGCTTTCCTCTCAGTTTCTGAGGAATAAGTGTTTCAATTGATTGCCCTAATAATTCATTCTTCTCGTAACCAAAAACACTATTAGCTGCTTGATTGACACTGACAATTTCTCCGTTATCCTTGAGAATAATAATAGATTCTGCTGCAGACTCAAAGAGCGTGCGAAACATTCTTTCTCTTTCTTCGAGTATCTTCTTAGCCTTGTTTTCCTCAGTAATATCTTTTCCTACTTTTAGTGCTCCAATTACGTGTCCTTCTGTATTAATCATTGTTGAATGATTCCAAGAAATTAATCGCTCTTCTCCATTTCTTGTCAGAATTATATCTTCGTAGGTTTTATTTTCCTGAGGTTTTATTTTTAAAAGTTGTTCAAATCTGTTTTTACTTTCTTTAATTCTGTCTTTTGGTATAAATTGTTCAAACCAATTTGTACCTTCAAGCGGGCAATTTTCTGGTTTTTGTAAAAAGACATTCTTATCTGAATCGGAAGGTTTAAAACCTAATATGCTGCAACCAACATTGTTAATCATGGTGATATCTCCGTCTAAATTGAGTTCTAAAAAGAAACTACCCGAACGTTCTACATAATTTTGTGCTTTTTCTTTTTGAAATTTTAATTCTGAATTTAATTGTTCTAATTGAATCGTTTTTTTCTCATTGGTCAAATCTTTTAACGTTGTGCGGCAGTTCAATCTTTGACCATTATAATCTACTGTGGAAATACTTTCCATTGCTACGTTAATGCTCTTATTTCCTCTTTGTTTGATGAGAAGTTCGCAAGATTGATTACTTTCAGTCGAATAGACTTCTCTTAAATGGCTAAAAAATGTAGGAATATTTCCCGAATTTTCATTTTGATTAGAGACAAAAATTGAAAATGGTTTTCCAATAACTTGGCTCCTTGGATAGCCCAATAAATCACAAGCGGTGAGATTTATATTCAGAATGACTCCTTTTTTATCGAGAACGAGGTAACCAATAGGTGCAAAGTCGAATAAATCGGTGTATTGATCACCTACTTTCTCAAGCCGATGCTGCATTTCCCTTAATTCCTCATTCTGAGCCTCTAATTCTGCATGATGCACATATAATTCGTGCAACAAAGCTTTAGTTAATTTATCAGATACCGAAATTTTTGGTTTTGCCATTTTCCCTTATTAAAGCATGTAATTATTCTTGCGATTTTAATTTTTTGCCAGGTTTGCTTCTGTTGTTTTAAATTCAGTAATATCTGATGCGATACATGCAACTCCTTGAATTTCTTTCTCATTATTTAGCCATGGCCGAATCAATAAATTATAATAAGAGGTTTTGTCGTTCACAGTTATAATAATTTCTTTAATTATTGGAATACCTGTCTTCATGACTTTATTTTTAAGTTTAATCAAGTTGTCAGCGTCTATTTTGTTTTTAATAATGTCACTTTCATGTTTACCAATAATGTCTTCGCTTAACGAACCATTATCAAAAGCAAAAAATTCGATATACTTTAGTTTTTTGTCTTGCTTGTAAATATATGATTTAGTGTGCTTTAGTAAATCTTTATATTTTAGGGCTACTTCTTTTTCTTTAGCCGCAGACTCCATTTCTTTCGTAATGTCTACAAACGTTATTACGACTCCGTCCACACTGTTTTCAGATGACAAGTAAGGAATTATTCTAACCAAGTAGGATAGGTTATCCTTTCCATTAACAACGCGTTGAATAGGTTCTAATTGCTCCAATACTTTTTTT
>JBIIWQ010000155.1:0-5545 GCA_044338805.1 Crocinitomicaceae bacterium | reverse complement strand
GCAATAATTTGAGTGGTTTAATTGAATATTCAAGTTCTGAATTTGAAGTATATCCTAATCCAGCTAATAAAGAAATTTATATTCAGACTCTATCAAAAAACATTGGAAGTAAATTTGTTCTATCTGATTACACGGGTAGAGCAGTTTTAACTGGAAAAATAGAATTTGAAAAAACACAGATCAATGTTGAAGGTTTAGCAAAAGGAACCTATTTATTCAATATTGGAGAAGGAAGACCAGAAAAATTGGTGATTAATTAATCTTTATAGACAAAATAATGTTTCAGAATTGTTTCAGGGCGAATTTGGTAAAGCTCCAAACTCCTTGATAATAAAGAGATTTATGCAGTCGTGACATTTCCCGTGCAGACCGCAAAAGCGGTTTACCGCAACAACGTTAAAAGCACGCCTTTTATGGCTGAAAGGTTAGGACCCCCTAAGAAGTATCAAATTTCTTAGGGGTTTTGTTTTTTAAAAAATCAAACCCACTAATCCCTTTAATAGGTTCAATATGCTTTTCTAGTTCCTCAAGCGTTCTAGCTGCAATTGCAGCAGAAGGAGTGCCACCCATTGGAAAAGTGAAAATAAATTTAAAACCTTCTCTTAGAGCGAATTTATAAAAACTGTCAAAGGGACTTCATGGAATCCGCGTGTTGTTTAAATGTTTCGTTCATTTTGATTTAAATATGGAACTATCCAAAGGTAAAAACTAAGGCTATCCGATTTTATAAGTAGGTTGATTGCCATTTTGAGATTGTTTTTGATTTTACATTTTCAAATTAGTCCCAAACCTCAATCTGCTCTTCCCTACTCACTGTTATTCCAGGAACACCATTCTTGTCTAATTCCACCTTTCCAGTTACTAGGATGTATTTACCTTCCAATTCCTTTTCGGGTTGGTAGCTAAAGTTTTTTCGGCCGTCTTTCCAGATCATTATGGAAAAAACTTGGTTTGGAAATGATTGATCGAGGTTCAAAAAAGTAGATTGTGATTTAGGAATAAACTTGGCGCTTACTACTTTTCCTACGATGGAGACGGTGCTTCCTACTTTTGAGGCTGCTTGTTGTGTATTGAAAACTCCTTTCGGTAATGATAATGCATCTAGTGGTTCAACGTCGCCATCAATACCTTGTGTTTTCCATGCGTTAAAATCTGCTGTTTGCTCAATCTTGGTTTCGAGTTCAGTTGGCATGGTCGGAAAAAAATCGATACCTGTTAAACGCTCTAAACTGTCTATACTAATAACATAAGAACTCAAACGTTCTTCGCATTTCTTGTTCGGCATCAAAAAGGCCATTCCTCTCGGATTTTCCGCTGATGCATCCACAATAATTTTGTAATGTAATTCAGGGATTTTGAGTTTGTTAGCTGAACGTTCTATTTCAGGTAAACCTTCATGTAATACAGGTCCAGTAATCACATAAAATTGCTTTTTCTCCTGATCCACAATTTTGCGCAAAAGACCTTCTAAAGAAGCCCACGATTCTCTATTGAATTCTGGTCGTTGGGGTGTCATGTTGCTATAATAGTAAGATTCACTCAAGGCATTAGCCGACCAACGAAAATCTGCTGAAGGAGCCAAATGTCCTCTGTCAAAACCAAATCCATCATATTCAAATGTCCCATCTTCTTTTTCTTTTCGCAGGAAATAATCTACCTCCTGTGCACTTCCACACGTTGATTTTTCATCTAATCTGAAATCATTAGATCTTGAAATATTTCCCGAAGTAACATCTGGAGTCAACACATGAAAAACCCATGAAGCCATTTTATAATCGCAATCAAACCCAAGCACCATTCCTGCATGTTCAATAATCTCGAGATTCTTCGAATAGGTTGGATAACCAACAGCCTTCATCGATTGAATTGTTCCTTGAAGCTTCAATTGTTCAATTTCAGAAACCAACTCTTGTTCCTTGGATTTCAATTCACGCAATTCAGCATTCTTTTTCTCCAATTCACTTTGTCCCGCTGCAGAACCAATACTCAAAAAAATCAGGGCAACACTAATCCAAAACTTCATATTTTCTATTTGAATGGTCTAAAGATACAGGAAAGAAAGAAAAAGGAAATTCGGATAATAAATCCGGAAGAAAATAATTTTAAAAATTAATACAATGGAAAATTTTATTGAACAAGAAAAAGTGCGCATTTATGAGATATGTGATATTCTCCAAGCTAGTTTGGAAACGCACTATAACCTTAACCCACAAATAGATGAAGCAGAAAAAAAACGCACAAATTGGTTTTTGAAGAATGCACTACTAATGGAAATTGATTTTCTGTACGACGATCCAGAATCGTATAAAGGAATCTACTATGATGAAAGTGAAGAATGAGTTGTAGAATAATCTGGAGAGGCCCCGTTTTAAAAACGGGGCTTTCTGGTTTAAATCTGTCTTTTGTTTCAAACAATAAAAATCCTGTAGCGCTCTTCGAGAAGATCCAGGTATTCATTTTTCATTTCTTGCGATAAAAAGGATTCATTGATCCAATGAATTGCTTTTGGCTTATTTTTCTCAAAGCGTTTGAAAACACCTTGAATCTGTTTTTGATTTAACCCCAAACCATTACCGAAACGCTCAAAATAAGCGCATGTAAGTCTCCTCTTTTTCCCTCCAAGGGTCAGTGCCAATTCTTCTTTATCTTCTGGGTTGGCTATTCGTACATTCAATAAATCATATGCTGGTGCAAGTGACCAACCTGATGATGTTTTAATCATTGAAAAGTTCTTTAAATGCATGTCATTGTTACCTGTTAAAAAACTGAAAAGCGTAAGTTCAAAGAAAAACAATGCATCCAATAATGTGTTATCAGAATGTACCAATAGTGCTTTCCCTACCTTCTCCATAGAACTTTTGTATTTATCGAAAGCTTCGGTGATTTGGAACATATCAATCATGTGAATTTTCATTCCTTTGGGAGAACGGTCAATTCGCTTTGTTATGTAAGATAGTTCACCAGATTTTAACCGAATCAAACTCGATTGCACCACATTCAGTCCAAATGCTTCTGCTATACGCATTGTCACATGTTCATTTTCTGGCATCTCCGGAAATGTCTTTGATGGTGGTTTTAAAATATAATTCCCTCCTAAAGCACCAACAACCGTTAGTCTATTTTCAGTTTTCTGAGCTTTTTCTTTGATTATCGACATTGAAAGTTTAGGCTGAACTCCAGGCACTGCCACGCTTCTTTCCACAACTTGTTTTGCTAAGTCCGCCATCTCTTCCAAGGTATTAACCAATTTAGGAGATTCACTTATGCCAAAGAATTGTTTCGAACATTTCTCATGGAAATCGATTTGGCCATCCAACTCTTGGTAGCAATATAAACAGTTATACTTCATCTTCATCAAGTATTGGTTTAACACTTACCGCTCCAATGCAGTTTTGACAACATGCCATTAATAATCCCATTCGATCATTCCGATTAATTTTCCAACTCTTCGAAGCAATATCCAACAACCATCCTTCAGGAATCAAACCTTCGAAAAAAGAGAATAAGCGTTTTTCACGATAAAGAGCATATGAGACAGGCATTGAAAACGTAATAAAATCGTGTGGATGTTCCTTTACATACAATTCGTCATAACGAAATGTATAATCACCATCATTCGTTTCGGTTAGAATACCAGCAAAAAAATCCTGGTAATATATTTTTGCCTGCCTCATGATTCGGTAGTCGTTAGATTTTTAGTGCTAACCGCGCCCAATTCATGTCCAAACATTTTAAGCACTAGATTCACCTTATCCATATTGAGATTCGTTTTACCTTGCTCAATTTTACGAATTACTGTAAGCGCAACACCAGAGCGCTCTGCAAACTCTTCTTGTGTTAACCCAACTTCTTTTCGGCGTTCTTTAACGAAATCAGCGATACTTTTCATTATATGCATTTAAATATAAACAGTGTCAAATATACTTTTTTATATGTAATTACATACAAAATTAACGAATTATTTGATATTATATTTAATTACATATAATTTATTTGGAATTTAACACAGAATCTTCGAGGTCCACGCACAAACGTTAATTATAAGTAACAATACCAAAAAAAGGGTTTTAATAGCCTTTAATAGTGTTTTTTTCAAAATGATTGAATGTTAGTTTATGTAAAATTGAATTTGAAGAAAAGAATAATTAAAAAAGGTCGTTCATTTTATTTCTAATGCATTAGCAGAGATATCGTTGATCACTCAGCACTCAACCTTTCCAAAAGCTCAGGACATCGCTATCAGTTATCAACTTTAAACTAAAATCTCTATCCTACTTCAACGCCTTATAATTATCCACCCAAACTGGGTCTTGTATGTCAGATAAAATGTTCCAGAAATTTGAATCAAGAAAAAAATCAGCATCCACGTTGCGCACACCGTAATTGTTGAATAAGAATAGTTCTTGTTTTGGGGAAGGACGATATAATTTACTGCTCCAGCCTTCTCCTAAATTGGAGCGATACGGATAAGTTGAAAAACGAATCTTCCAAAGAGAATCAAACGGAATGCAATAAGTCGATTCCTTGTATGAAAAAGTGTCGATGATCATGCCACACTGAAGATTTCGTTGTTCAAAATAATTGATGCGTTCCGGGTTGTAGATACTCGGCCAATTTCCGGAAGCAATATTGATAAATTCTGTTTCAGACAAAATGCGTTTATTGCTGAGTGTTCTTCCATTGTTTAAAAAGCACACAAACATGGTAATTTGAGAATTGGATTGAAAAGCAATGCGCACACCGAATACTCCACGAGCAAAAATTGGTTCTGGCGTTTTAACCGAACCTAACAAAAACCAAAATAGTAAAAGTGAAATGCGCAACATAGTATTCATAAAAACTTCTGTTGTTTAAATTTACGTTTATTTTTTTCTAAAAACGAAAAAAAGTAAGAGTGCGGCAAATCCAAGGTACAGAAAAATCCACATCCAGTTTGTTGCTAAAAAAAAGGTGACTAAGAATCCTGGAATCAGAAATATGGCTAAAAGATGAAATTTTCCTTGGTTAGTAGACATTGTTACGTGTACTATTTTTAGTTTTTAATTTTTGTCTAATGCCGAATTAGTTTTGCTTACTGAATTATTCCAGTTTTAGCAAAACTTAAACGGTATTATAGGTTGTCAAAATGAATAATTTGAGTTGGAGTGATGCAATAATTCAATGGAATATCATATTTATTTAGATCATCAATTTCGCTGAATTCCTCAAATAAATGCAACCCGATGAAAATACAATTTGGAGCACATTTTTTCAAAAACCGATCGTAATAGCCTTTTCCATAACCAATTCGATAACCAGATTTATCAATTGCAAGCAATGGAACGAGAACGAAATCAAATTGATTTGGTTTTATAATAATTCCATTTTTCGGCTCGGGAATTCCATAAGCATTCAAAGACAATTGCGCCTGTGATTCATATAAAATATGCTTTAAATTTGAGGAATCTGGAACTGTTTTTGGCAAAGCAATTTTAACATCAAGGCTAATCCCTTTTTCTAAAATTGTATAGGTATTAATTTCCTTTTGTCTCTCTATTGGTAAAAA
>JBIIWQ010000268.1:0-3452 GCA_044338805.1 Crocinitomicaceae bacterium | reverse complement strand
CGCTAGGATAATACAACTGGTTGAAAGAAGTGAATCTGAAGTTGAACGAAAAAAATTACAAGAAAACATTCTGTTATTTAGAAGTTTAATGGATGTAAATTCAATTTATTCTAATGAAATCTCACCTATTCAAATGATTAGAATTGGAGACGTTTTAAAAACTAAAAATTTAGCATTGGTTTTACAACAAAATTTATTTGCTGTTAAGGCAATTTATAGTCCAACGGTAAAAAGAGGTGAAGAGGGAATCAGAATTTGTATTCACTCTTTTAATACGAATGAAGAAATTCGAAGTTTATGTAAGAATATTTCAATTCAATCAACATTAATAGGTTGAAATAAACAGTGTGATTTTTAATGCGAAATAATTACGTTTCTTTAAAAAGTCAATTATCTAGAAATGTTTTTTGAGATTCATTAGATATAGATTTTTCTCTAAAAAATTGGTCAATAATATTCAATAAATGGAAAAAAGAATTTTTATCTTTTTGGAGATAATCTATTGCACCTAATTTCATGGCTTTCATAGCAATGCTTGAGGATTCTTGGTTGGATAAATAAATAAAAAAGGCATTTGGATTTTTTTGATTAATCTCTTCCATCATCGTTAATCCAGTTGTTTGTTTTAAGAAATGATCAACTATGTACAACGTTGGTTTAGAAGATACATATTTTAAACAGACACTTTCATCCTCGAAAAAAGAGACATTCGTATACCCTTGGTTTTGGAGAAAGTATTTTACTAAATTTCCATAAAACATGTCATCGTCAAGAATCACAAATTCGTATTTATTGTCCATAGTTATTCGTATTAATGAATCTTTTCAATTAATAGCTAAAAATAGTACCCAAATGTTAATTTATTGGAAATGAGGCGTTTGAATTTAAACAAAGAATGGCTATAATCCCAAAATTGGATTTTTTTCTTTTTGGGAGAAATTATATTATTTCCCAAACACTTTTATAAGCATTGATTTTTTCAATGTAATCAATAAAGGCCGCATAATATGGATCCTTTGCTAAAGTTGAGCTATCACCTATGATAATCAGTTTTTCTTTTGCTCTTGTCATAGCAACATTCATGCGCCGATAATCTTTTAAAAAACCAATTTGACCTTCATTATTGGAGCGAACGAGAGAGATGATTACATTCTCTTCTTCTTGACCTTGAAAGCTATCAATGGTACTGATCCGTAATGTTGATTTTAAGAGATCTTTTGCCAATGTAACTTGACCTGAATATGGAGATATAACTGCAGTATTATTTAACTGCAAATTATCTTTTTCAATAATTTTCAAGATAATATCAATTTCTCCTTTATTCATTAAACTGGTGCCATCTGGGCCTCGTTCTTCATCGAATCCTGCTCCTGCTGTATCGTAAAAAGTTATATGTTCTCCTGTATTTAAAAGATGAATTGGCGTTTTTAATTTCCCATCATAAAAATATTCATTCGAAAATTGTGCGATAGATTCTCTCATTCGATATTGAGTGTCCAACAAGTAAATTTGATCGATTTTAGAAAAACATACTTCAAGAATTGAATGCCTCAACCCCAATTGAGCAGCTTTATCAGAGAGTATCGTTGGTGGTAGTTGTAAATGATCACCTGCTAAAATAACTTTTTCGGCAAGAGGAATAATGCACCAAGCAAGTGGTTCTAAACATTGACCAGCTTCATCAATAATTAGTGTTTGATAGTCTAATTTTTGAACTTGGCCATCCATCAAACCAATTGGAGTTCCGATTATAACTCTTGCATTTTCAAATAGTTGCTCTTCGTTATAATTTTGAATGTCTTTAATTTCCTTGCGAATACTTTTAACTTCTTTGATGAGCAAATTTCTTTGATCACGTTCATCTTTTCCAAAACGACGTTTGTATTGATTCGCCATTTTTCGAAATTCAACAGCCCTTATTTTAAGTTTTTTAATTTCCTTCTCCTGTTTACTGTCTTTCAGTTTCCCTTCAGGGGTAAATGGAAAAATTTGTGCATTTACTTTTGTATTGTTACCAACACGAATGAAATTGATGTTTTTATCAATTAACCCTGATGCAATGTTATCGACTGCAGTATTACTCGGTGCCGATACAAGAATTTTTTCGCCCTTTTTAACGAGTTGAAGAATTGCTTCAATAAGCGTTGTTGTTTTTCCAGTACCAGGTGGGCCATGAATTATTAGAAGTTCTTCGAAATCTTGAATTTGATTAACCGCATTTAATTGACTTTCATTGAGGTTTTTATTAAAGAAATTTTCAATGATGGAATTTTTATGCTCAGGGATTATATTTTCAACCGTTTGATCAGCGTGTATTTTATTGAATAAGGATTGTTGATTTGGATGAAGATATAGCTCATTCAATGCCTTTTTCATTAGTGTTGTTGTGCGCGTGTCAGGTGTTAATTTTATCCCAACGCCTTCTTCTTCTATCCAATCAGGGAAATCAGGCGCAAAAAGTCTAATTTCACCTTGTTTACCATCTAAATTAAGAAGCATTCCTTTAACGGGTTCCTCGCCTTGGCAAAAGCACTCAATCGCCATTCCATCTCTGAAGTTGCCTGTTTCAGCCGGAAAAGGTATTCTGAAGTTTAGTTCCGGATAATCAGCATAACCAAAAGTTTTTCTATTAATCCGAATTGGATGAATGGCTAAACCTTCCGCTTTCAGAGATTTTAAATTGTGCTGTTCATCAAGCTGGAAACGCTTCGTCTGCTCAAGTTCTTCGAGATCTAGACAAGCAAGAAGAGTCTCAATATAAGGATGTTTTATTTCCATAATATTAAAAAAGACCACCTGTCATTCGACGGATGGTCTTTTAATATAAATTAGTTTATTAATTAAACTGATGCAATCTTGTCTGACATGTATTCACCAGCTTTTAATTTCCCAACAATTTTTGAGAAACAATCAAGTGTATAATTTACATCTTCTAACGTATGCACTGCTGTTGGAATTAATCTTAAAATTATCATTCCTTTTGGTACAACAGGATAAACAACCATTGAACAGAAAATATTGTAGTTTTCACGTAAATCGTAAATCAAGTTTGTCGATTCAGGAATTGATCCATTCATGTATACTGGTGTAACGCAAGAATTTGTTTCTCGAATTTCAAATCCTCTTTCTATTAAACCTGATTGAAGTGCTTTAGTAATTTTCCAAAGATTATCTTTCAATTCAGGTTGTGTTTTCATCAAATCTAAACGCTTTTGTGCTCCAATTACCAGTGCCAAAGGTAAAGCCTTTGCAAAAATTTGAGAACGCATGTTGTATCTTAAGTATTCAACCACTTGCTCGTCACTTGAGATGAAACCTCCAATTAAAGCAAAAGATTTAGCAAATGTTCCGAAGTAAATATCGATTCCATCTTGACATCCTTGTTCTTGACCTGTTCCACCACCTTTTGAACCTAAAGTTCCAATTCCATGTGCGTCATCAACGAACAATCT
>JBIIWQ010000149.1:0-5670 GCA_044338805.1 Crocinitomicaceae bacterium | reverse complement strand
ATAAGTCACTTCTAAAAAGACCATTTTCATAGACAAAAGTCAACCCATTTTTCGAAACTTGAAATAGACTATTTATTTTTTCTCTAGAAAGATTTCCAATTCTGTCTATTTTATTTTCTAATTTGATTCCTGTAATTTTTCCTAGACGAGTGTATTTCCACGCTTCGTTTCTTGTCGTCGGAAAATCCATTGATTCAATTACCTCTTGAGCCTTATGTATGATTTTTTGATCAAGTGGTAATAATGTTTTTGATAATTTCTCTACAAAAGCACTAAGTTTTGAATCTTGTAATATATCGTTCATACTTAGTTTTTTAATGTGCTTCAACTTCAGCTTTGATCCAATCATAGCCTTTTTCTTCTAATTCTAAAGCCAATTCTTTTGTGCCAGATTTTACAATTCTACCATCATATAATACATGAACAAAATCAGGAATAATATAATCTAAAAGTCTTTGATAGTGAGTGATTATGATTGTCGCATTTTTGTCAGATTTTAGTTTATTAACGCCATTTGCTACGATTCTTAAAGCGTCAATATCTAAACCTGAGTCTGTTTCATCTAAAATTGCCAACTTCGGTTCGAGCATGGCCATTTGAAAAATTTCGTTGCGTTTTTTTTCTCCTCCAGAAAAACCTTCATTAACCGAACGTGAAGCAAGTTTTGAATCCAATTCAACTAAAGCTGATTTTTCTTTTACTTTCGCTAAGAAATCTTTTGCAGATATTTGTTCTTCGCCCTTATAGTCGCGAATCTCATTCAATGAAGTTCTTAGAAAATTTATGTTTGAAACACCTGGAATCTCTATTGGATATTGAAAAGCTAAGAATAATCCTTCTCTAGCACGATCTTCGGTAGATAATTCTAATAAGTCTTGACCATCAAAATCAACAGAACCTTCCGTTATCTCATACTCTTCGCGTCCAGCTAAAACAGAAGCTAAAGTGCTTTTTCCAGCACCATTAGGTCCCATAATTGCATGAATTTCTCCTGCTTTTACTTCAAGGTTTAATCCTTTTAGTATTTCTTTGCCATTAATTGAGGCGTGTAAATTTGAAATTTTAATCATACTATTATTTTTTGTTCTGAATTCCGAATAAATTTGGTCACTGAGTCTATCGAAGTGCCGAATTCCGAATTCCGAATTATTTTTTATCCTACTGATCCTTCTAAACTTATCTCCAAGAGTTTTTGTGCCTCAACTGCAAATTCCATTGGCAATTGATTTAAAACTTCTTTACAATAACCATTCACGATCAATGAAATGGCCTTTTCAATATGAATTCCTCTTTGTTGGCAATAAAAAATTTGATCTTCACCAATTTTGGAGGTTGTTGCTTCGTGTTCTATTTTTGCGGAACTGTTTTTACATTCTATATAAGGAAATGTATGAGCGCCACATTCATCAGACATCAATAAGGAATCACATTGTGAAAAATTTCGTGCATTCGTAGCATTCTTATGAATTTGAACTAAACCACGATACGAGTTTTGCGATTTACCAGCAGAGATGCCCTTAGAAATAATGGTGCTTTTTGTGTTTTTCCCTAAATGAATCATCTTCGTACCAGTATCCGCTTGCTGATAATTATTTGTTACAGCAACAGAATAGAATTCACCTACAGAATTATCACC
The DNA here is from genome assembly GCA_044338805.1 of Crocinitomicaceae bacterium. Taxonomy (GTDB): domain Bacteria; phylum Bacteroidota; class Bacteroidia; order Flavobacteriales_D; family Crocinitomicaceae; genus M0103. The sequence continues at coordinate 4,034 of JBIIWQ010000149.1, read as the reverse complement.
TTTTAAAATACAAGATGGATATTTCCATGTAACTGCTGATCCAGTTTCTACTTGAGTCCAAGATATTTTGGCATTTCGTTCACAAATACCTCGTTTTGTTACAAAATTAAAAATACCACCAATTCCTTCTTTATTTCCTGGATACCAATTTTGTACTGTCGAATATTTAATTTCTGCATTTTCTAGTGCAATCAGTTCAACTACAGCAGCGTGCAATTGATTTTCATCACGTTGAGGTGCAGTGCAACCTTCCAAATAAGAAACAAAAGAACCTTCGTCAGCAACCACTAATGTGCGCTCGAATTGACCAGTTCCACCTTCGTTAATTCTGAAATAAGTTGATAATTCCATTGGACAACGCACCCCTTTCGGAATGTAGCAAAAAGAACCATCAGTAAAAACTGCAGAATTTAAGGCTGCATAATAATTATCACTTGTTGGAACGACAGTTCCCATGTGTTTTTTAACCAATTCAGGATGTTCTTGAACAGCTTCTGAAAAAGAACAGAAAATTATTCCTAGTTCCTGAAGTTTGGACTTAAATGAAGTAGCAACAGAAACTGAATCCATTACGAAATCAACCGCTACGCCTGTTAATCTCTTTTGTTCTTCCATTGAAATCCCCAATTTTTTCATTGTTTCTTTCATTTCTGGATCTACATCATCCCAAGATTCGTATTTTTTCGTTTGTTTAGGTGCCGAATAAAAACAGATTTCTTGCATGTTTGGTTTTGTGTAATGTACATGCGCCCATGTTGGTTCTGTCATTGTTTTCCATGTTGCAAAAGCTTTTAACCGATGATCTAATAGCCATTCTGGTTCATTTTTCTTTGCAGAAATGAAACGTATAATGTCTTCATTTAATCCATTTGGTGCTTTATCTGACTCAATATCCGTTACGAAACCAAATTTGTATTCTTGATTTTCTAAATCTTTTGCTAATTCGTTTTCTGTATATCCCATTTTAAAGAAGCGAGAAAGTTGGTTTGTTTATAAAGAGAATGATTCACCACATCCACAGGTTCTTCCTGCATTTGGGTTGTTAAAGACAAAGCCTTTGCCGTTTAATCCACCAGAGAAATCTAAAATTGTTCCTATCAGATAGAGATAACTTTTTTTATCTACGACAACTTTAATTCCGTTGTCCATAAATTCTTTATCTCCCTCGCTCTCGGTGTTGTCAAATGTCAATTGATACATTAATCCAGAACAACCTCCACCTTCAACTCCAACTCTAATAAAATAACCGTCTTTACCTTCGTCCTCCATCAAACGAAGTGCTTGCTTTTTTGCGGCATCTGTAACTGTAACCATTTTCTTGTTTATTTAGACTAATTATAAATAAAAGCCAAATCATATGCAAAAATACCACTTTTGTGGTATTGAAACAACATCTTTCGATTATTTATTCTTTAATTCGGTACAAAAAAAAGCTACTCAACAAAGTAGCTTTTTAAAAAGTTGAAAAAATAATTAATTCTTTATGAATTTGGATGAAGAAACGGCTGATTTTGTTATGGTTTTTATGGTGTAAAATCCATTTTGAAATATTGAAACATCAATACAAAGATGGTTGTCAACCGTTTCAATTGAGTATATTTTTTCTCCTAAACTATTTATTATTTCTACCTGCGTTCCAATTTCTAGATTTGAAATATTCAATTCTTTTTGAGCAGGATTAGGATAGACCTTTATTTCAGTTAATGAAACATTCTGCAAACTAGCGAAAGCATTAAGATTTGCTCTAATCATTAGCGTTACATCAAAGCCAAAATTTTCAGCCAATGTCCACGACTGATTTGTCCAACTTACCCAACAAGTTCCAGAAGTTGAAATAGAACTTGATGCTCCAATTTGTTGCTGATAACTTGTGTCTTGTTTTATAGCAATTAAATATTTCCCAGAAGCTAAAGATAAGGATGGGACTAGTTTTAAATCATACCATTGATTAATTCCATTTATTGTTTTAGATTCTGAAGTAGCTAATAACATTATTGGCATTCCCAAAGCATCAGCAGAATAGACTTCAACTTCGAATTCTTTTCCTGATATATCAGCAGTTGAATTATCTATTAATGCGGAAATAGATGTTAAAAATTGGCTATTTGTTATTTCGAATAGATTACCCATATGGCCTTCAAGTCCGCCACCTATTCCAACACCCCCAATGTCATTAATACCGTTGTCTCTTGCAAAAACTGAATCTGTAACTTCAACAATAAATAGTATTGAGTTATCAGCCAAATCTTCATCTGATTCAATAATGTCAGCAGTATAAGTTATTGTATATATTCCTGTTTCAGTTGGCGTATATCCCGTGTTTGTGAAATTTGCAAATGTGCCAGCATTTATGTTTTGGGGAGAAGATGTTGCATTGTATACGGAGGTTAAACCTTTTAAAATTTCAACATTCATTGTTGCTCCAGTGACATTTCCAGCGCCATTTGATGAAATAATACCATCTTGGACAATATTACTTATTTGGGATAAAGGAATCTTTGTGTATTCGTAATCATGAGTTGCAATGTCAACATTGTTGATAAAAGGAACTGTCACGCAGAAATTAAAAACATTTCCAGTTCCGGACCCAACAAAAGGACCTTGATCTATCCCCATAATAGTAACCGTAAAAGTTGATCCTCCATCTCCCCAATCATCCACAAAATTAATATCATAACAATTACCAATTATTAAACATCCTAGAGTTTCAGTCGTTGTCATATTATTCCCATAACCGTTTCCTCCAGTTGCTGTTTGATTTCCTGCACCTGCACATCCAATTTGTGAAATATTGCCAAAAGAAAAAAGAGTTCCATTTCCGCAACCTGCACCTGCTGGTGTTAAATCCCAAAAACTTTCATATCCCCATGAATCTGTTGTAACATCAACGGATACAACCACTTGTCCTCCTGGGCATTGAGCAATTGTATAAAGTTGAAAGAAAGAGAATAGTACTATTAAGACAAGAGATTTCATCCATCGTGTATTTAAAACAAATATAATCCAAATATATGATGATGCAAAAACGAGTGGCATTCTGAAATTTAAGAATAAAAAAAGCCGCAAGTAAAATAACCCACGGCTTCTATAAAATATGTATTGAAATCGATTATTTACTAATCACAATATTTTCTGTACGCAAAATATTTCCGTCTTGAGATACAGTCATGATATAACTACCATTGGTAATATCTGAAGTGTTTAGTGCATAAGCACTTGCGTAAGTTGCAGTTATTATTTGGTTTGAAACAACTTTTCCAGCTAAATCAATGATTTTTACATCAACATTTCCTAAAACATTTCTGAATTGTAGATTAATAATTTCTTTTGCAGGATTAGGGAAAATAATAACTTCATTTTCTCCTGTTTCAAATTCAAAAAGTCCAACAGTAACACCATTCACCGTTAAAGTAACATCGTCTACCAAAATGTTTAAATTTGCAGTTGAAGCAACTGTTTGACCACCTTCAATTCTGAAAGTATGGGACATCCCGTTTGCAGCAGCATTAATCGGAATTGTTAGCATTGTGTAGTTTGCATATGTCGAACTATCAGCTTCAGTAACTGCACCAATACTAACTCCATCCATTGAAATTACAATTCCACCTGTTGGATTACCTGCTCCAGGAGGAGAGATTTTCACCATCATTTTTATTGACGCTGTTGTTCCTGCAGGCACCATAGCTGCTGTTTCTACAGACCCTATTTCAATAGCTCCAGCAGCTCCGCCGAACCAAGCGTACCATGCACCAGTATTCGGAACGCATGGGCCACCGCAAGTTCCGCAATTTGCTGCATCGCACAATGGCGATCCAAAGTTAGTAGATGCTTGAGTCCATGAAGTCCCTGAAGGTCCTGTTTCAAAACTAGGGTCTAGAATTTGACTTGTTCCGCTAAAAGCGAATGAAAGCATAGAAATGCTTAAAATGTAAATTTTTTTCATAATTATCAGTTAATTAAGTTTTAACAAAACTAGGTTAATTTTTTTTCAATTTATTTTTTTTAAAAAAAAAGATGAATGTTTCATGCAGTTA
>JBIIWQ010000148.1:0-5673 GCA_044338805.1 Crocinitomicaceae bacterium | reverse complement strand
TGCAAGGAAAACGCATTCTTCTTGGGATAACCGGAGGTATTGCTGCATACAAAATCGCATTCCTTGTTCGCATATTAAAAAAAACAGGGGCAGAAGTCAAATGTATAATGACTCCTGCCTCTTCTGATTTTATAAGTCCCCTAGTTTTAGCAACACTTTCTGAAAACCCAGTTGGAATTGAATTTTGGAACAAAAATTCCGGTGTTTGGACCAATCATGTTGAATATGGTATTTGGGCTGATCTATTTGTTGTTGCTCCTTTAACTGCAAATTCGTTAGCAAAAATGGCTAGCGGAAGTTGTGATAATCTTGTTTTAGCGACATATCTTTCGATGAAAGCTCCGGTAATTGTAGCGCCAGCAATGGACTTGGATATGTATGCTCATCCAACAACAAAGAGAAATATTGCTCAATTAGAAAAAGATGGCGTTGTTATAATTCCTGCTGAAAGTGGCGAATTAGCTAGTGGTTTAGAGGGAGAAGGTAGAATGGCAGAACCAGAAACAATTGCTCAAGCTATTACTAACCATTTCATATCCCAACTTGCAAGCAAATCTTTATTCAAAAAAAAGATATTAATAACTGCAGGTCCAACATATGAAGCGCTTGATCCAGTAAGATTTATTGGTAATCATTCCTCTGGAAAAATGGGTTTCGCAATAGCTGAATATTGTTTAAATCAAGGTGCAAAAGTTACACTGATTTGTGGTCCAACAGTTATCAATTTAAAACACGAAAATTTAACATTAATACCTTTAAAAACAGCTGTTGAAATGTTAGATGCAGTTCAGTCTGTATGGGACAATATGGATATTGGTATTTTCTCCGCTGCTGTGGCAGATTACAGACCAAAAAATGTAGTAAACGAGAAAATAAAAAAGAATGATGATTCGCTCGTTATTGAGTTTATTAAAAATCCAGATGTTCTAGCTTGGGCTGGTTCTGTAAAAAAAGAAAATCAAATTTTAGTTGGATTTGCTTTAGAAACAAATGATATGATTGCAAATGGTAAGTCTAAATTAGAAAGGAAAAATTTGGATTTAATCGTGATGAATAATTTATCAGATGAAGGTGCTGGTTTTGCTGGTGATACGAATAAAATAACTCTGTTGGACAATCACAATAATTTAACTAATTTTGAGTTAAAGTCTAAGTCAGAAGTGGCTAAAGATATTGTTGAATATTTGATTAATCTCAAAAAATGAAATTTATAGTTTCTTTAATACTTTTTGTTGTTTTATCCACATCGATTAAAGCACAAGAATTAAATTGTCAAGTAAGTATTATTACAGATGCTCGTTTGGAGGTTACAACTGTTGAAAAAGAAATTTTTGAGCAATTGAAACAGACAATTTATGACATGATGAATACTACTCAATGGACAAAAGATAAGTTTAAAGTAGAAGAGCGAATTAACTGTCAAATTCAACTTCAAATTAATTCTATTCCTTCCTCAGGTACATATTCTGGTTCGATGCAAATCCAATCTTCACGACCTGTATTTAGTTCATCTTATAATACTACAATTTTCAATTTTCAAGATGATGATATTGCTTTTGCTTATTCTAGAAATTCTATTTTAATCTATGCCCCCAATCAATTTAGAGATAACTTAACTTCTATTTTGGCATTTTACGCCTACTTTATTATTGGAATGGATTATGATTCTTTCGCTTTGAAGGGTGGAACACCTTATTTTAATGAAGCGCAGTCAATTGTGTCAAATGCACAATCTTCAAATGCACCAGGCTGGAAATCAAATGAATCGGGTAAAAGGAACCGATTTTATTTAGTAGATAATATTTTGCATCAATTGTTTGAGCCATTAAGAGAGTGTAATTATGAATACCATCGAAAAGGTATTGATAAATTGTATGATGATAAAATTGCTGGAAGAAAAGCTATTTTTGATGCGTTAAACAAATTAAATAAAGTTGTTGCGACGCGTCCCAATTCTATAAATCTTTTAAACTTTGTCCAAGCAAAATTAGATGAATTAAAAAATCTCTATAACGATGCAGAAGTAAAAGACAAGACTGATATCGTTACATTATTGAAAAGATTAGACCCTGCTAATTCCTCTAAATATCAGGCAATTCTGGAATAATGCTAAAATCCTTACGCATACAAAATTTTGCGTTGATTGATCACGCAGAATTATCTTTCAATTCTGGTTATACCGTTATTACTGGTGAAACTGGTTCCGGAAAATCCATTTTATTAGGCGCTTTAAATTTAATTTTAGGTGAAAGAGCAGATTTTTCTGTAATTGGTTCCATTTCAGATAAAGCTATTGTAGAGGCTGATTTCGAATTGGGTTTGTATAATCTCGAACAATTTTTTATTGAAAATGACCTTGATTATGCTGCTCAAACATTTATACGAAGAGAAATAAATGTAAATGGGAAATCACGAGCTTTTATAAATGATACGCCCGTTTCATTAAATACGCTAAAAGAATTAACGAGTCATTTAGTGAATATACATTCTCAATACAATACGCTGGAATTAAAGAGTAAAAGCCATCAGCTAGATATTGTTGATACACTGGCAAACCTTACTAATAAAAGAAATGAATTTTCTAAGAATTATAAAGTTCTTAGTGAAAAAAGAAGTGAATTAGAATTGTTAAAATTGAATCTGTCGAAATCGCTTCAACAAAGTGATTATAATAAATTTCAATTAGATGAATTGGAAATTCTTAATCTCGATCAAACGAATTTTGACCAAATTGAAGTAGAATTAAGAAAAGCTGAAAATAGTGAAAGTGTAATAACTGCGCTTAATGCCGTTTCTGATGTAATTGGAGGTGATAATAAAATTTCAGATCAAATTCGTTCGATTCTGACGAGCTTAGATCGAATTAAAAATGTAGATGAAAACATAAATAATCTTCATGAACGAATAAATTCAGTGGCGATTGAACTGAATGATATTTTTTTAGAAGCCAATAATTCAATCGATTCATTCGAAGTTAATCCTGGTAAAATTGAAGCGCTGACTGAATTGATGAATCGTTATTTACATGTTTTAAAGAAACATAATCTTCAAAACCAAGAAGATTTGGTTCACTTTAGAAACAATTTGGAATTTGATATACTTGATTCAGAAGAAACTCAAAATCAAATTAACAGGTTGGAAATTGAATGGGATTTATTAAATAATGAATTAAATAAAGAAGCGATTTCGCTGCATAACGAACGTGAGAAAGCTGTCCAATCAATTTCAACAGAATTACAAAGAAGTTTAGAAGAACTTAAATTACCTCAAACAAAATTGGAATTTAAGTTGTCGTTAAGAGATGAAATGAATCAATTTGGAAAGACAGATGTGAACATTCTTTTTTCGGCAAATGTAGGTATAGAGGCTATTCCGATTGAAAAAGCGGCAAGTGGGGGAGAATTATCTCGCGTAATGTTGGCGTTGCAAAAAATGATTTCCGAAAGAAAATTACTACCTACCGTTCTTTTTGATGAAATTGATACGGGGGTTTCTGGTGATGTTGCCCAAAAAATTGGATTACTTCTGCAAAAAATGGGGAGCCATTTTCAATTAATAGCAATTTCACATTTACCACAAGTGGCTGCAAAAGCCCAACATCACATGAAGGTCGAGAAGTCAATTTTAGGAGATAGAACGATTTCTAAAGTGCGCATTTTGACAAAAAATGAACAGGTGGAAGAGATTGCACGCTTAATGAGTGGAGAACAAATAACCGATGCTGCCATTGAAACAGCGAAAGCGTTAATGAACTAAATGACGGATCAATTTAAACTTTCTTTTGACATTCCAGAATTCTCAACAAAAATTGAATATGGAAAAAATATTCTATTTCTAGGAAGTTGTTTTTCAGATGAAATTGCAGTTAAAGCAAAATATCAAGGTTTTAAGGTTCAATCAAATCCTTTCGGAACAATTTTTCATCCTTTAGCTTTAAGTCGATTTATTAATGAAATAGTATCAGATCAAGTTCTTTCAGAAAGAATAATCCAACGAAATGATTTGTTTTTCTCCTGGGACGCTAGTAGCTCTATCGTTGGATTTTCTCACAACGAATTAATTGCAAATATTCAAAAAGCACGATCAGATTGGAAAGAAAATCTTTTAAGTGCAACGCATCTTTTTGTGACATTTGGAACAAGTTGGGGATATCGGTTAACTGAAAATAATTTGTTAGTTGCAAATTGCCATAAATTTCCAGCTTCTAATTTCACAAAGGAACTTTCATTACAAAGTGACATCGTTAAAGAATGGAAAGAAACTTTAGTACTTCTTTTAAAATTTAATCCTTCACTTAAAATTATTTTCACTGTGAGTCCAGTTCGACACATTAAGGATGGTTTAATTGAAAATAATTGGAGCAAAGCAATTTTATTAGATGCTGTTCGAATTCTTGAAAAAGAAATGAATTGTGCTTATTTCCCATCTTTTGAAATCGTCATGGATGAATTAAGGGATTATCGTTTTTTTAAGACAGATCACGTTCATCCAAACGAATTAGCCATTAATTATGTTTGGCAACGATTTTCGAATTGTTATTTCTCAAATGAAACAATTGAAATAAGTAAAGAAGTACTGAAAATAAGAAATGAATTGGCGCATAAAAGTCTCACTCCATCAAGTGAAGCTTCTGTTCTTCAATTGCAGAAGTTAAAAGAAAAACGTAAGAATTTATTGAAACAATTTCCTTTAGTTGTTTTAGAATAATTTCGAAAACCAAAGTATTCAGACCAATTCAAATATGGTTCGATATATTGCGAATTCGCGAACTTGAAAATTCGCGAACTTTCAAAAAATAGAGCACATTAAATTTAGAATACTTATAGGTTAAATAGTTAATCATTGCCACAGATTCACAGATTTTTTTGTATCTCAAATATAATATTTTGTAGAAATTTGAATAATTGAGATATATTTTCTGTGATAAATTTTATTTTAAGAAAACGACACGAATTTTCACAAAAAAAAATCTGTGCATCTGTGGCCTTTTTTTGAACTGAAAAGTAAACATACATAATACATGTTTAACTATTGACAAATAAATTGGATGAAATGTTATGCAAAAAAAAAAGGCCGAAGCCTTTTCTTATAATCTTATAATTGTTGATTTATATTCTGATTTTTCTCCTTTAACAGGATTCTTTAATACCACCTTCCAAATAAATGCTTTGTTAGCTTCAATCATTTGACCGTTACGTTTATCAATTCCTTTCCAAGGATTTGTAGCATCATTCGTTTCAAATATTACTGCCCCGTCCTTAGGATCAATAATAATTAAGTTAAAATCTACATTTCTTTGAGTCAAAGCAAATGGCATGAAGCTGTTCAATCTAATATCATTAGAAGATGGGTCGAATGCATTTACTGCTAATAAATTGTAATCATCGGCAATCTGTATCGTTTTAGTTTCTGTTCCTTTACAGCCATTTACACCTTGAATAGTCAATGATACTTTATAACTTCCTTTGTTGAAATAGTGTACACTGATATCTTTGCCAAAAACACTTCCTTTTTGGTTTTCTAAATCCCATGTGTAAGAATAACCTGACGTTGTAGCTGAAACGTTTATAGAAGGTAATCCATTTTCATAAGAATTCTGATCATCAATTGAAAAATCTGGTTTAGGAAGTGGAACAACATTAAACGACTTACTTGTAAGTTGAGTGTTTTCAG
>JBIIWQ010000147.1:0-5681 GCA_044338805.1 Crocinitomicaceae bacterium | reverse complement strand
ACTTTTAATTTAGAAAAAGAAGAGACTTTTATTTTTAAAATAGGAGATTCCAAAATAAAAGAAAAAGTTAAATTGTATGATAACGAAATAAATAAGAATCATATTAATTATAGTAGTAACCTAACATTCGTTTTCAAGAATAATAATAAATACAAATGGATCGAGTCAGAAGAATTCGATTTGTTTATTTCAGTACTTACCTTGATGATTTTTGTTCTGCCGATTGTCTCGGTTAAATTTTTCAAGAAGAAATAAATTCAACTTATTCCCCAGTTTGTTCTTTCAATTTTGCTTGTTCTCTCAAACGGTAATCTATAATGTCCGAATAATTTCTTGCTACTTCCTTGCCGTCTTCCACATAGGCCCTTTGAACCCACATTTGTGCGTCGTTTAATCTCCCAAGAACTTCACAAGCTAATGCAGCATTAAAAGCAGCTTTAGCCTTAATTTTTGATTTGTAACTCATTTCATAAACTTCAATCCATGTTTTTAAAGCACCTTCCCAATCTTTCGCTATTGCTTGTCTTTCGCCACGTTCCATGTCACCTTTTTTTCCTTTGTACATGTCACGATTTTCCCAGTAATATAAGGGAATAACATTCATCGCAAATTCTTGCCCTGTTTCATAGCTGACATCATATAAAGCATCATTTTTCTTGATTAGTTTTGCTACTGCATCAATCGGATTATTAGAATTTTGTGTCCACGTTTTTTTGTAATCAAAACGATCTTCGTACAAAATAGATTTCGTTTTGGGATAATAAACACGGTATCCGCAAAAAGATTTTGCCGTTCCTGTAACTTGAACTGATACTTGATTTCCATTTAAAACATTCCCAATCGCATTAGCTGCAGTAGCTCCTGGATTCAAAATACTAAAATCTGTATCGAAATATTCTAAGACCATCAATGCATCAACTTCATATTTAAAACATAAACTATCAACACTATTCCAACCTAAAGTTTGTCCGAAACTTAAACTTTTAGGATCTGAAGAAAACATCGTACTGTCACATTTTTTTACCTGAAAACGATTACTTGTATTCAGTAAATCTGTTAAACCACGTAAACAATTCTCAGAAAGTTCTTTATCCTGCGCTGGTTTTTCTAGTGTTATCGCACTTTCAATTGAAACTTTCCCTGAAGGAATTGATCTGTTTAAAACTGCAATAGATTTGATATTAGAAGGAATAGTAATCAACGCAGGTCGCATTACTTCAACCCTCATATTACGCGTTCCGGCGCAAGAATTGATTAATAAAATAAAGGCTGGAAATAAAAGTAGTTTGCAAAAAGTTTTCATGACCCTATTAGTAATATGAAAATTAGTACTTAATTCAAACCTAAATTAATTATTATTTACAATTCACAATTTATAATTAGAAAAATCTAAATTCGGAAATAGAATATTGGTTGCTTACCTTTACGAAAAAATATACAATGAAATTTTATAATAATATTCTTGAAACAATTGGAAATACGCCTCTTGTAAAATTAAATGTTGTAACCAAAGATGTTAAAGCTACCGTATGAGCGAAAGTAGAAACAACTAATCCTGGAAATTCTGTTAAAGATCGAATGGCTATAAAAATGATTGAAGATGCTGAAAAAGCTGGTTTTTTAAAGCCTGGAGGAACAATTATTGAAGGAACTTCTGGAAATACAGGAATGGGTTTAGCTCTTGGATGCATTATCAAAGGTTATAAATTGATTTGTGTATTGAATGATAAACAGTCCAAAGAAAAAATGGATATTCTGAGAGCCGTTGGAGCAGAGGTTGTTGTTTGCCCAACAGCTGTTGAGCCAACTGATCCTCGTTCATATTATTCAGTTTCAAGAAGATTGGCAGAAGAAACGCCGAATTCTTGGTATGCTAATCAATACGATAATTTATCGAATAGAACAGCTCATTATGAATCTACAGGACCTGAAATTTGGGAACAAACGGGCGGTAAGATTACACACTTTGTTGTAGGTGTTGGAACAGGTGGAACGATATCTGGAGTTGGTAAGTATTTGAAAGAGAAGAATCCTAATATTAAAATTTGGGGAATTGATACATATGGATCTGTATTTAAGAAATATAAAGAAACAGGAATCTTTGACGAAAATGAGATTTATCCATATATCACTGAAGGAATTGGAGAAGATATTCTTCCTGAAAATGTAGATTTTGATGTGATTGATTTATTTGAAAAAGTAACCGATAAAGATGCTGCTGTTTACACACGTAAAATTGCACGTGAAGAAGGAATTTTCGTTGGAAATTCAGCTGGTTCTGCAATTAAAGGATTGCTTCAATTAAAGGATCAATTAACAGAAGATGATGTTGTTGTCGTATTGTTTCACGATCATGGGAGTCGTTATGTTGGTAAAATGTTCAACGATGATTGGATGAGAGAAAGAGGCTTCCTTGATGAAGAGTTTAAAACAGCCGGTGAATTAGTTGCTCAGCATAGAAATACACCTTTAGTTACAGTTTATGCTGAAGAACTTGTTTCACATGCAATTGCTGCGATGCGCAAATTTTCTATCTCACAAATTCCAGTAATGAAAGATGGGAAATTTGTTGGATCTATTGATGAAAGCGATGTTTACCAAGTATTAGTAGAAAATCCTGAATTAAGAAATGCGGCAATTTCTACGATTATGAAAGCTCCTTTTCCAACAGTTAAGGCGGCAACTCATTTGGAAGAATTGTGTAAATTGATAAATAAAAATACGCCAGCTGTATTGGTTGAGATGCCTGAAGGCGGTCATCATATTGTAACACGTTACGATATAATTTCTGCAATGTCTTAATGGCAAAATCTTTTACAGATCAAATGAATCAAACGATCCGACTGGAAGAAATTCCATGTCGGATTGTTTCTTTAGTTCCCTCCCAAACTGAATTGTTATGTGATTTAGGACTGGATGAAAAAGTTATTGGAATAACAAAATTTTGCATTCATCCTACACATTGGTTTAAGAGTAAAACACGAGTAGGAGGAACCAAACAACTCAATATTGATGTGATTCATTCTTTGAAACCAGACCTAATTATCGGAAACAAAGAAGAAAACACGAAAGAAGATATTGAATTATTGCAACAGATAGCACCCGTTTGGATGAGTGATATTTCAACCTTGGATGAAGCGTACGAAATGATAAATCAGATTGGCGATTTGACAAATTTAAGTATTATTGCGAAGCAAATTATTACAGAAATTAAGCAAGAATTCTCCCGAATAGTGCGCCCCAATTCTCACAAAAGTGTACTTTATTTTATTTGGAAAAACCCTTATTTTGTAGCTGGGACAAATACATTTATTAATTCAATAATATGCGAATTAGGATTCGAAAACTTTTGTCCAGAAGAACGTTATCCCGAATTGAAAAATAATGCTGAAAGTTATCCAGATTTTATTTTCTTGAGTTCAGAGCCATATCCTTTTAAAAAAGAAGATGTCATTGAAATTGAACAACAATTTCCTCATTCAAAAGTTGTAATTGTTGACGGCGAAATGTTTTCTTGGTACGGCTCAAGATTGAAATATGCGCCTAACTATTTTATTGATTTAATTCAACAATTGACCAACAAGTAAAAATTTGATTAGCTCATTCATTGGATAATGATCTTTAGTGAATTTAAGTTCCCCTTTTATAGTAACATTCGTTTTTTTAGACTTTATAAAACTCAGATTAAATGATTCTGTGTGTTTTGCTAAATTTTTACTCGCACTATAAATTGGCATCATTTCCAAGAAAGCAGTCATCATTCCTCCTCCTTTGATTGTTGTAAGTGCTTTTAAATCACCTTGAACTTTCACAATTTCATTTGCGTAGACTGTTTTGAAGGTCGGATTTTCATTAATCCCAATATAGATGGAAGATGAACTTAATTGTTTGAAATATAGTTTTTCCTCTTGAAAACTAATGTGATTTTTTTGAAGTGAATAATCTAAATAGGCCATTAATTCTGTTGAAGATAAAAGTTCTTGAATTGAAAAATCTTTGTCAAACTCAATTAATAACTCGATTTGAGGAATAACAAAGAAACCAGATGAATGATTAATTACTTTTGTTTCATATAAATTCAACGAGATATTATTAATTGAAGGAGTTTTTAACGTAAATTGTTTCAACCAGCCAATTAAAGAATCAACCAGAAAGTCTGGAATTATTGAACTTGAAAAATGTATTCCTTTCGGTTCAATAATTTTTGTTAAGTGTTTAATTTTTTTAGAATTAGCAGTGTTTAAAGCTAGATTACCCGATAACATTAAACTTTTTTCTTGTAATTCGAATAAAATAGCTGTTTTTCCAAAATAGGAAGATTCACCAAAGTAATTTCCTTTAGAATAAGTCTCAATAAATTTACCTGAACCATGATTTTTAGTGAAATTGATTGTTGAATTATTGGTCTTCTTTTTAACAATATTTCTAGCTATTTTTTTTAATTCTGATGCTCGAATTTGACCTTTATAATTGTCGTATTTAAGCATTACTCCGACATTATCATTACACGCAAATGCGCTTTTTGAGTTAATAAGGTTTTTGTTAAATAGAAGTTCGTTGTTAACATTTACAAGAATTCCTTGTATAGTTGATGTTTTATATGGAATTTCAAAAAAAACGATGTCAGACAAATAATCAATTCCATAATTCTTGAATTGCCCTTCAGTATTCATGTTTTTTGAAATAGAACTTTGTAATATAGAAATAACAACTTCATCTTTTGATTCCAGAAAAATTGAGAAGAGTGTTTTTTCGGCAAGTTCTCGTCCATCAACACGTACTGCAAAACTTGCGTTTTCAGGAACGTACTGTAAATTGTTGTTAGAGTTTTCCGTTAAAATTGCTTGGTTGAAAAAGAGAAAAAGCCATGCAAATACCAAAAGAATAGTAATTGATAAAAAATGAAAAAAGCTTTTTCTAAAATACATTGTGTAAAAGTAAAGGTATTTGTTTAATACCTAACTTTGAGCATGAAATATTTAGTACGTTTTCTTTTAAAATTATCAGGTTGGAAAATTGACCAGCATTCACCTGAAGGAATTGATAAATGCGTTATTGTTGTTGGACCTCATACTTCAAACTGGGATTTTGTGATTGGTAGAATGGCTTTTGTCATGTATGGTATTAAACCAAAGATTTTAATAAAAAAGGATTTGTTCTTCCCTCCGCTTGGTTGGCTCTTGAAGGGGATTGGGGGTATTCCAGTTGATAGAAAGAAAAATAATAATATCACTGAAATGGCTGTTAAACTTTTTAATGAGCATGAAAAATTGTTCATGGTATTTACCCCAGAAGGAACAAGAAGCTATAACCCGAATTGGAAAAAAGGTTTTTATTATATCGCGATAAAAGCAAAAGTACCAGTGTATATATGCTACATGGACTATGAAAAGAAAATAGGAGGTTTTCACAGTATTTTTCATCCAACAGGTGATGTGGATGCTGATATTGCTTATATCAAAAGCATCATGGGACAGTACAAAGGGAAATTCCCAGAAAAAGGTGTTTATTGATATTTTTTAAACTCCCCCGTTTTTTTATTATAACCAAAAGGACAATGTTTACAACCACTTTTGCAACAATAACCTCTTTTTAAATGATATTTTTCGGTGAAAATAATATATCCTTCAGGGCTCAAGTAGTATTCTTCTTCTGTCAATTGGGCTTTTTTTGAAAATCCC